>DLXL01000091.1:0-3759 GCA_003448025.1 Saprospirales bacterium
GCCGGAATATCATTCCGGCGTACGGGAGTACAACAGCCGTTTTTAGTAAGATTAGATCCTCTTACAGGTTGTGAAAACCCGATAAAAAAACGTCGGAAGGGTTCAAAACCCTTCCGACGTTACATTACATTAAATTTCACCTAAATTTACTTCACCTGTATCATCTTACGTATTGCACTATCTGTAGCTGTTTCCAGCTTGTAGTACAACATACCAGTCGTGTTGATCAGCGCACGATCCAACATTACGGTGTTCATGCCTTTGGCAAAACTGCCTTTTTGCTGATACACTATACGACCAGTTTCATCAAATACGCTTAAAGTAGCCTCCGCAGCCTCAGGAAGGAAGAAACCGATCGTCGTTTTGTGCACAAACGGATTAGGCTGATTCTGATACAGTTCAAAGCCAACGCCATTAACGGTAGCTCCTTCCGGAGATTTGAATCGGAACGCTACGTTCATCCGGCCCTCGTCGCCATATGCTTCAGCGCGGGTGATTGCTCCGGATACACCCAGCATTTCGCTCAGTTTGCCGGATTGTTCTGCACGGAAACGAACCGTGAACTCCTGTGCACCATCGATGGATACCGCCATGGCGTCTTGCGGCAACAGGTTGAAGTTGTTATCGGTAACATTTTCTCCGTTTACAACACCGGTTGCCTTTAAGCCATTCAATGCTACAGTGAACTGGAAGCCTTTTAATGCCTGAACTGTTTTGAAGGTCACTTCAAATGCTTCACCGGCTTTAACCTGGCGGTCTTCGATGTCGAAAATGGCTGTACCGCTCGTGCGCTCTTCTGCCGGCATGTTCAAATTTGCGACTGCTGAGTTGTTTACATCCCCGATTTTAACCCCGATGAAATCCAAATCATAGTAGTTATTCTGCACATTTGTCACGGAACGGGCTTCAGGGAAGGTGGTTTGGAATGGATTGTTCACCACCGGAAAAACAAAGCTCTTGTCTATAAAACGCCAGGAAGTATTGTTGGGCAATTCAGTGAAAATGCCCAGGATGAGCTTGCGCAGTTCAACAATATCAAAGGTGGTAATGGAACCGGATTTATTGGCATCCGCCGCGATCATTTTGTACGGACTGTTGAGTGGTTCTAAGCCCAAAATATGTTTAGACATCAACACCAAATCGTAGGTCGTTACTCCGTTGAGCGGGTTATCGTCTTTGGCCGGAGCAAGCGTAATAGTAGAAGTAAGCGGAACATGGTTGGTAGCAAACATTCCATCTTCATTTGTCAAAATGTTTAAATTGACCATTGGAACAAACGGCGCAGATCCGTTGATACCAATGGAGACCTCTTCCACACCTTCATTTAGTTCTGTTTTGATTTGACCGGCTACAATATTCATAGGGCCTTCGCAATTACCCAAATTATCCTGCACAATTACATAGGTCTCGCAATAATCTGTATTCCCTGCTGCATCAATCGACCAAAGTTCCACACACTGCGTCCCAAATTCAGCGCAAGTGAAGGCGACATTGGTGATTGGATTACCATTGCCATCCACCGGGAAGCCTGTTCCGGTACCGCATTTACGGATGCCAATTTTGAGTTGACCGGAAGGCGTACAGTTGTCTTCTGTGTACTGCAGGAAGTCGGAAGCCCAAAGCGTGATCATACCGGTTGGCATGATGTTAACGCTCAATCCGTTGAGGCATACCACCGTTGGCGCTTTGCAGTCTTTCACCGTGAAGGTGTATTCATACTCGGAATTATTGCCGCAGCCATCGGTAATAAACCACTTGATTTTGTGGGTTCCATGTGGCAATTCCGGCACGACAAAATTGTTTTGCTGCTGCTGGGTGTTCCAACGCACACAGGCTGTTTTATTGTTGCCTACTACAGTTTCCTGGATGGCAAAGCCGTATTTTTGGTTGAAAGGCACTGAACGGTCGTCGAAGGCCCGTGGCGTACCGCCACCGAAGTTGGGCGTGTTCAGGTTATTGTACAGTACGTTGTTCCAGCCCAGACCAGCAATGCCGGTGTTCACGGAATTCACTACCGTTTCCATCACTCCGTCGCCGTCCAGATCCAGGAACAAAAGGTATTCAATATTCACATTGTTACCAGAGCAGGCATCTGTGGCCGTAATGCAGAGGTCGGTAGGCTCCTCGCACAAATCGTGTATCTGCAGGCCATTATCCCACCAGTACATTTCATTCCAGAGCTGGTTGTGGTTGGTGGTATTCCAGTTCTGATTGGAACAGGTAGGTACGGTATAGGTGCCGGTAGGTTTTTGTCCGTCAGCTACTTTGATGATCTGTTTGTAGCGGTAGCAATTGGCGTTTTTATCGTAGAAATTGCAATAATTGGTAGGTTGCGGATCGGATGGGTTAATACGCACACTGGTAGGCGCCCAGGGTGCGATGGTTCCGCATGCCGATACCGTTGGACCGGGCAGGTTGCTTGGGTGGTTGGAGATGGGGTTGGGCGAAGGGTTAGGTACTTCAATACAAGGGCCGTTCGGATTATAGGTACACCAATTGATTATCTCCCAGGAACGTTCGATCTTGAAACAAGCATCCGGAACTACCGTAAACACCTCATCTGTATAGGATATGCCCAAAAGTTCGCAATCCTCGCCAAAGAACAGCGGTTCTCCGTAGTTTCCAGTGCCATCGCATACTGTTACAATCACATCATTTGGAAATTTCACGAAGTAGTCCTGCTCATAAGTTACCAATACCCGCTGTGTACACTGACTGGAATTACCCTGGCAATCAAAGGCCCGGAAGGTGCGCGTAATCGTACCCTTGTTACATACGGTATCAAACTGCGTGTAACTCACCGAATGCGTGAGGCCTTCCTGTCCCTGATATTGTTTGGTATCATCCAGGCAACAGTTATCCTCCACAAAAGCTTTGGAATATGCCCACAGGCTTGGATCGAAGTTTTCGCAATTGACCGTCACATTGGCCGGGGGCAGGCAATTGGGTTTAATTTTATCCTGTACCTCCACACTTACCATACATTCATTGGTATTGCCATTGCAATCAGTCACCCGGAACATAACGGTTATTTCTTCTCCCAAATCATTACAACAAAACGGTACCGTTGCGCTAAAGTTGGTTCCCCCACATCCATTGGACGACATTCTGGCAGCGCGGAAATTTTGCACACAACAATTATCATAGGATCCATCATCAAAAACACTGGCATCAACCACAGCTTCTCCCTGAGCGGTAAGCGCCACGGTCGTAAATTCGTCGCAAACGGCAACCGGCGGTATTTGATCCTCAATTTTCATTTTGAAAGTACAGGTGCGCGTATTGCCACAATCATCCTCTACCCGGTAGGTCACCGTCTGGGTTCCAATAGGCAAACATGGGGTTATCCCAAAATCAGCCAGGGTATCAGCATCCCACCAGTTATTGCCTGGAAAATCCTTCAATGTGCCATCAAAGGTGTACATTCCGGTAGGATCGCCGGTTTGTGGATCAAACGTGGCGACCATACCTTCCACCTTTTTGATTTGCGAACAATTGTCGCGCAGGATCAAATCCGGCATATCAATGGTACCACAGCAGGTAAGCGGATCTACCGAAACCGTTGTGTTGGCCGGACAGGTAAGCGGGGGCGCAACTTTATCCACCACCCGGATAATTTGCATTTTGGTTAAACCCAAACCTGTGCACCAATCCTGAACGGTCCAGTTTCTGAATACGACATAGGTGCCATCACAAACCTGAATGGAATCATCGATGTGTACCCATCCGATATTACAGCCTTCCGGCAATCCAAAAACA
>DLXL01000091.1:3855-4795 GCA_003448025.1 Saprospirales bacterium
AAGGGAAGCCCTGGTTTCCGGTTGATTCTATCCATTCAGGCGTAGGATATTCACTGGTGGCACAGGAGAAAGCCGGCGCCAGAAAATCATCATAATCTGGGGGCATCACGACATCCGCAAGTCCCGGGCGATAGAAACTGATGATCTGTTCACAGGTTGCGACATTCCCACTTTCATCCACAGCAGTCCATTTACGCAATATGGTTCTTGTAAGACCGGATGCGCAATCGCGGGAAGTCTCCTGGTCAATATAAGTTAAGTCTACCGATTGGCAATCTGTAACGCCGGGCACAGCCGGAACATCATAATCATCCGCCAAAGCATCCGGTGTCAGATTCGGTGCATTGCATGGAACAGAGAAGTTCTCACACAACAGCACAGGCGGTAACTTGTCTTCTATTTTAATGCTACCCTGGCATGAATTACCACTTGGGATATGAGTCACGCGATAGGTATAGGTAAAGCCAATGTCGGCAGCCGTAACATCAGCTGGAACCCAGGGGCCATTGCCCATCGGCAATGTTTTATCCAGTTCTACCAGATAATCGGAGTCTGGCCCGATGGTTCCTTCCAACACCATGTCCGGAAGTATCGTTTCCGAACAGGAAACATCTTCCAGGGAGAGAAAAACAAGGTCGTTGCAAATAAGGTTGTTAGGCTGAGCCAACAGGCAGGATGCCGGGAGCATCCCCCAAAAGAAAATAAGTGCGTACCAATTTTTCATGAGCGCCGAAGTGGGTAATTACAAGAAATGTAATCGGGAATGGGAGACGGATTAAAATCAGAATCTAATGGGGCAAAGATAGGTCATACCCATAAAAAGCAAAATAAAACAGATGATTTGACGCCAATCATACGGAAATATTCCCGAAAAAAAATGCCTGAGTGGAATCATCCACTCAGGCATAAGGGTCTATTATGGTTACTGTCGGGGGGGGCG
>DLXL01000091.1:5042-6890 GCA_003448025.1 Saprospirales bacterium
TCGGTAGCTGTTTCCAGCTTGTAGAACAACATGCCTGTGGTGTTGATCAGCGCGCGATCCAAAGCGATCGTGTTCTCACCTTTAGCAAATTGACCTTTCTGCTGGTATACTACGCGGCCAGTTTCGTCGAAGATGCTCAATGTAGCTTCAGCTGCTTCTGGCAGGAAGAATCCAATGAACGTACGGTTCACGAATGGGTTTGGCTGGTTCTGGTACAGCTCGAAGCCAACACTGCTGATTGTCATCCCCTCTGGGGACCTGAAACGGAAGGCTACACCCATGCGACCAGCGTCGCCGTATGCCTCAGCGCGAGTGATAGCGCCAGATACACCAAGCATTTCGCTCAGTTTACCAGACTGCTCAGCGCGGAAACGAACCGTGAACGCCTGTGCACCGTCGATAGATACTGCCATCGCATTCTCTGGCAACAGGTTGAAGTTGTTCTCTGTTACGTTCTCCGCATTCACAACACCTAGTGCTTTCAGACCAGCCAATGTAGCGGTGAACTGGAAGCCTTTCAGCTTCTCGGCAGCTTTGAATGTCACCTCAAATTCCTCACCGGCTTTCACGTCGCGGTCTTCGATGTCGAAAATGGCAGTAGCAGCAGTGCGCTCTTCAGCCTGCATGGTAGCGTTTGCGACAGCAGAACCGTTAACGTCTCCAATCTTAACACCTACGAAGTCTTTGCCCAACTGATGTGACAGCGCATCCACAATACTAATGGATTCAGGGAACCACGGCTGGAACGGATTGTTTGGTGTTGGGAAAACGTATGCCTTATCAACAAAGCGCCAACTGGTATTATTCGGAAGCTCTGTGTAGATACCAAGGATCAACTTGCGAATCTCAACGATATCAAACGTGGTGATAGAACCAGATTTGTTAGCGTCAGCAGCAATCATTTTGTATGGGCTGTTCAATGGCTCAAGACCAAGGATATGCTTGGAGATTACAACAAGGTCGTAGGTGGTTACACCATTCAACGGGTTGTCATCCTTTTCAGGAGCAATCACGAAGGTTGATCCTGTTGGTACTGTTCCTGCATATTCACCAGTGTTGTCTGTGAGCTGTATGGATCCCATCAGATCAACAAAGGCTTCTTCTACCCCCTCGCCATCTTCTGTATTTAGAGAACCTGAAACATTTACCGTTGTGCCGTTACTACAGTTACCCAGGTTGTCCTGTACGATAACGTAAGTCTCGCAGTAGTCAGCGTTGCCAGCTACGTCGATTGACCACAGTTCTACGCACTGCGGACCCAACTCAGCACAATTGAATGTAACCTGAGTGATCGGGTTGCCGTTGCCGTCAACCGGGAAACCGGTGCCAGTACCGCACTTGCGGATACCGATCTTCAGCTGGTTAGCCGGAGTGCAGTTGTCTTCAGTGTACTGAAGGAAGTCTGATGCCCACAAAGTGATCATACCGGTTGGCATGATGTTCGTGCTGAGGCCATTCAGACAAACCACCGTTGGCGCTTTGCAATCCTTCACCGTGAAGGTGTACTCGTACTCAGCATTGTTACCGCAACCGTCAGTGATGAACCACTTGATCTTGTGCGTGCCGTGTGGCAGCTCAGGTACAATGTGGGTGTTCTGGTTCTGCTGGGTGTTCCAACGTACGCAGGCAGTCTTCGTGTTGCCAGATACGGTCTCCTGGATAGAGAAGCCATACTTCTGGTTAGCAGGTACTGGACGCTCGTCGAACGCACGTGGTGTACCACCACCGAAGCTTGGCGTATTCAAGTTGTCGTAGTTTACGCGGTTCCAGCCCAAACCAGCGATGCCGGTGTTGATTGAATTCACAACCGTTTCCATCGTGCCGTCGCCGTCCAGGTCAAGGAACAAC
>DLXL01000442.1:0-3586 GCA_003448025.1 Saprospirales bacterium
GATCAGGCGTTCCAATGGGATTTTTACCTCGGTCTGGTTATTGGTAGCAATATAGTTCTGCCACTCATAGGTCCAGTCGCTGGGAGGTAACCCGTCCAGGAATATGGTTTCATAAAAGTAATTGAAACGGTTAATATCGATATCAACCGGTAGCATAAGATCCAGCAAATCTTTCACCAATTCATACGGATTGGAAGGATCGAGGGTAATGCCGCTGTTGCGCACCCAGGGTACTATATCCAGCTTGATGCCGATGCTGCTGTTAGGAGAACTTCCCACTACCCGTTTGCCGGTCAGTAACATTTGTGGCAGTTTATATCGGGAAACAATAGAGGTAGAACTGAACCAATGGCGGCTGTATTCCGGCTCCTGGTGATAGGCGCTATATCCTGCAACGTCGGCGGGATAGAAGAGCGTGAGGTTGGCTAGTCCCAACATTCGTTCATAAACACCAGAGTAATAGAAAGTTGCGTAGTGTTTGTTGTTTTCTGTATACGGATTTGGAATGGTTATATCAAAGAACGTGAGTGATTGAAGCGCCAGTTCCAATGGAGAACGGATCAGACCGCCAATGATCTCATCGGAATTGGTTGAATCGTCCATATCAAAGAAGTGCTGGCTCTTGAAGAGTTTTCGCAGCACAGGCAAAATTTCATAATTGTTGGCCATTAAGATATCTGCCAGTGGTTGGATGATATCCTGTTCGATTTCCTGAGAAATGTTGGTATGAACAAAGTAACGATAAAGCCTTCTCACAAAATTCCGGGCAGTTTCCTGCTTGGCGTACACCATGTTAATCATGGCATCCAGTTCGGTATACATGCCTGTTACGGAAGTGCCTCCAGGAATCACCGTGTTTTGGAACTTGCTGCTGAAGGTCTTGCTGCCGGTATCATGACGAGATAATGTAGCATTTCCGCGAGGTATATTCGTTTCAGGGTCTACAACGCTACGGTTGGTGATCGTCCGCCAGCCAGTAAATACCCGGGCAGCCTGTACAATGTCGTCCTCTGTGTAATTGGTATAATCGCCGGGCGCAATTTGTGGGCCTTTGCCAATCGAAAACAACTCAAAAAACTCCCGCGCAAAGTTCTCGTTGGGATTGGTTTTTGAATTTTGATGGCCATTGAGGTAGAGCAACATGGTGTTGTCGGCTACTATTTTAGTCATCAGCTTTTTCAGATTGCCCACACAACCCCAACGCAGCAAGCGGAGGTAATCGAAAAAGGTAGCATGATTCAGGGTAAGAATCGTGGTAGCGAAGTATTGATGAAAAAAGAAGGTCATCCGGTGACCGATGCCGGAATCTTTCAACGCTTCATTCAGCCACCATCCGATTACCCGTTGACGATAGGCAAATTCGAGGGCAGTATCGTAAGTAGTTGGAGGTATTAACCACACGTTGTTTTCAATCGTAGTGGTATTGGGGTCATCATACACCGGCTGCTCCATGGATAATGGCTGTAGCGTGAGCAGATCGCTCACTGCCTGATCTACCGTTTTTGATGCCAGTTGTTGCAAATGTTGGCGATTGTAACGGTAACTGGTACGGCGCAACAAGTGAGCGGCGCGCCGTTCACCCAAAGTACCCTGTAAAGTAGCGAGAGAAGCCATTGTGCAGTATAGGTTGTGGTTTTTCTATGGCGGGCTTGGTATCTGTGGCGAAGATAAGTTGGCGAAAAGAAAAAACACCCGAGTAAATCAAAACATTCTTGAATTTACCCGGGTGTTTCTTTTGGATGATGAATTTTTTAACCAATTTTTCAGGCGAAACAACTGTCTTTGCCTGAAAATGGCCCTTTCTGCTATTTTAGATCCCGTAGTTCTCTTCTCAGAATTTTGCCAACGTTGGTCTTTGGCAACTCTGTTCTGAATTCTACCTTCTTGGGCACTTTATAGTTCGTAAGATTTTCCCTGCAATGAGCAATTACCTCTTCTTCCGTTAGTGAAGGATCCCGCTTTACAATGAAAACCTTCACTACTTCACCGGATTTTTCATCTGCAAGGCCGATAGCTGCCGATTCAAGCACTTTGGGATGCAGTGCCAACACATCTTCAATCTCATTGGGGTAAACATTGAAGCCGGATACCAGAATCATGTCTTTCTTCCGGTCTACAATCTGGAAAAAACCGTCAGGGTGCATATATCCCATATCACCGGTACACAACCACCCGTCCTTGATGGTTTCATCCGTGGCTTCGGGGCGCTGCCAGTAGCCTTTCATGATTTGCGGGCCACGGGCCTGGATTTCTCCCACATGATCAGGGCCGGGAGGAAGTGGCTGATAGCTTTCATTTACAATCCGAACTTCCGTGCTGGGTACTGGCAATCCTATGGTGCCCAGCCGCATGGTGCTGTCTACCGGGTTGACGGTAAGCACCGGACTACTTTCTGTCATGCCATAACCCTCTGTAAGCTGGCAGCCGGTTACCTGTTGCCAGCGTTCAGCTACAGCGCGCTGAACCGCCATAGCTCCACCAACGCAGGCCCTGAGGTTGCTGAAATCCAGTTGGTGAAAAGCTGGCTGATTAAGCAGACCGTTGAAAAGGGTATTTACACCTGGTACAATATTCGGTTTGTGTTTGGCCCATTCCTTGATCAAAGCCGGTAAGTCACGGGCATTCACAATCAATATATTGCAGGCGCCAATGCTCATGAAGGCCAGGCAATTTACGGTAAAGGAAAAAATATGGTATAATGGCAGGGCACACATTGCCCGGACAGGCTCTCCTTCGCGCCCCTGTAGTACGGGCATCAGCCAGGCCCGGATCTGCATCATGTTGGCCAGGAGGTTGCGGTTGGTGAGCATGGTGCCTTTGGATACACCGGTAGTACCTCCTGTGTATTGCAAGGCAATGGTGTCATCAGGACCGCCTTGAAAGGGTTCCAGCGAAAATTTACTTCCCTGTTTAATGGCATCGTTGAAGCAAATCGTATTGGCGAGCTTATACTTGGGCACCATTTTCTTTACCCTGCGTACCACAAAATTGACGATAGCGCCTTTAAGCCCCAACATCTCACCAATGGATGTGAGGATTACGGTTTTGATTTGTGTTTCGCCAATGATTTGCTCCAGATTAGCAGCAAAATTTTCTGCAATCAGAATGGCTTTGGCGCCGGAGTCTGCAAACTGGTGCTTCATTTCCCGTGGGGTATAAAGCGGGTTGGTATTGACCAGAATCAAGCCTGCCCGCAAAATACCGAACATAGCGATGGGGTATTGCAAAAGATTAGGCATCATTAATGCCACCCGGTCGCCGGGTTCCAGGCCACGGGAGCGCAGGTATGCGCCAAACGCCGCACTTTTTTCATCCAATTCCCGGAAGGTCATGGATTTTCCCATGAAAATAAATGCGGGCTGATCAGCATATTTCTTAAACGATTCCTCCACCATATCCACCACGCGTGAATATTGATCAGGGTTGATATTGACGGGCACCCCTGCCGGGTAATGTTTTAGCCAAGGCTTATCCATAACTTCGAAGTGTTTGATTGTCTGAGTGTTTGCGTTTGCGGGTGTTTGAGTGCTCGTCTTGGTCAATGACAAGGCTAAAATACCCAGCCGAACGCCAACTAAAACACTAA
>DLXL01000442.1:3724-5661 GCA_003448025.1 Saprospirales bacterium
CTAAAACACTCAAACACCAAAACAGGAGGTAATATTTCTAAAAAAAAATGATTCAAGGAAAGAATGTGCCTAAAAACAAAAATGTGGTTTTTTATTTTGTTTCCGGCAACTGAATTTCCAGTAAGAAGTAGGTCCCCAACGTTTCTTCGCGGGTAGCCGGATTCAAAAACTTTGGTTTCAGCAAGGCTACCTGAAAATGAGGGAATTCACCTCTTACCACAGGGTTTAACCCTTCTTCTTCCAAAATGTTCCTGCCATTTTGGGTGGTAAATACAAAAATGCCATTTTCCGACAAACGGGTTTGGCGTACCATATCAGGGGTGCCTAAATTGGGCATGATCCGGCCGTTATAAAAATCCATGGCATGACTGCTGCTTTGGAAAAAGTACATTTTTTCCGGTGGAATACCCTCTTCGCGCGCAAATCGGGCTACCTGTGGCTGACACTGGTAGGGTAGCAACTGATCGTAAAAATGAAAATTGAGCACAAAACCAAAAAGAACCATGATGCCTGTACCCCGCTGTATCAGGTGGCCGGAGGTTGTAGGGAAAGGATTACGAGCAATCATCCATATCAAAGCGCCAAGGCCTCCAATAGCCAGTATTTTTACCCACCACGAGCCTTCCGGGAAAAAGAAAAATAATGCTGTAAAGCAAATGACCAGGGCCAGAAAGCCCACCAGGTACAAAAGGAGCCACTGCCAGCGCGCTGGCCGTTCAAGGGTGGAGGCTAACAACACCGCCGCCCAGGGCAGGGTAATAAAGATGTAATGTGGTAACTTGTATTGCGACTGTGAAAGGGCGATAAAAGTGAGGAGGAATGCGCCGAGTGTGATGAGTTCTGTCTTCGTACTGTCGGGGTGACTGCCATTCACCCCGACAGTAAACGCCCTCTTTAAATGCTTCCAAAGGGCATTCGGCAGCAGCAGGCACCAGGGCAAAAAAGCCCACAGGTATACGTGTAGAAAGTAAAATCCGGAGGCGTCATTTTTCCAGACATTCTCTCCGGTAACACGTCCGAAACTTTGTTCCCAGAAATAAAAACGCAGTCCTGAAACACCATGGCGGTCATTTACCAGTTTTTCAGGATGCAAATCAAATTGTTGCCACAATCCCCAGCACATGGGCGCCAGTATGAGCGCTGTAACCACCAAACCAACGAGCCATTGCCATTGAAAGATGGCGCGCCACTGGCGGTGCAGCAGCAGGTGAGTACCCAAGCCAAATGCCGGCATCACTAACCCAATCGGGCCTTTGGCCAGCATAGCCAAACCCACGAAAACAAATCCCAACAACAGGTTTTTCCAGCGCCGGAATTCCAGATATTCGGCCAATTGCCAAATAGCACAGGCCGAAAAACCAAGCAGAAGCGTATCCGTCCGGACATCATTTCCAATCACCATCAGGCCCATGCAGGAAGCCAGGATAAAAGCTGCATGCCGGGCTTTTTCAGCTCCATAGAACAATAAGGTAAACCGGTAGGTTGCCCAAACACCCATTAAGGCCGCCAATACCGAAGGGAGTTTGTAGGACCAATTACTCAGTCCAAATACCTTAAACATAGCAGCGGATAACCAAAAAACAAGTGGTGGTTTATCCAGATAGTCTGCACCCCGATGAAACACCTGCAGCCAGCTGCCATTTTGGGCCATTTCCATGGATATGGAGGCATATTGAGCGGCATCAACGTCCATCACATCCAAAAACAAGCCGCGTATATACACAGCTGCCAGGCCTATACCCAGCCAAAACCAGGGGTTGCGAAGTTGTTTGTTGATCATTCTTTTAACGGTTGACGGCATACGGTTGACGGCCTACGGTGGACGGCTTACGGTGGACGGCCTACGGTGGACGGCCTACGGTGGACGGCTTACGGTTGAGAGCAGAAAGCCACCGTCTACCGTCCACCGTCCACCGTCCACCGTCCACCGTCTACCG
>DLXL01000442.1:5793-6017 GCA_003448025.1 Saprospirales bacterium
TCCACCGTCCACCGTCTACCGTCATTCTACAGCATCAACGAGTGTTTTTACCCGGAACGCTTTTTTCGGATCTGCCAGTTCTTTGGTCGTTTTAAACAATACCTGAATGGTTTTATCTGGAAGCAAATCAAAATAGTTGTGGCTAAAAAAGCCCTCTTCATCTGTTTGCAGGTATACGTTTTTAGCGAGATTTTTGGTTTCCAGTGTGAGTTGATAACCCATTT
>DLXL01000442.1:6157-8543 GCA_003448025.1 Saprospirales bacterium
TCTACGGCTGTGATGCGCAGGCCTGGATTGGGCAGATTCATTTTTTTGGAAGGAACGGCAAAATAGTTCCGGGTGCTGTAAACTATGCTTTCTGTTGGGTCTGTGAGCTGGAGTTCAATGACACAGTTTTCCGCTTTTTTGCCGTTTAACAGGCTTTTAAGCGTGCCCTCCCACAGCAGTTTGCTCGAATCGGTATCCAGTTGCAAATCCGGCAAATTGAAATCAATCACATTGCCGCCTTCAAAGGTATAGGCATGCAGATGCAGGGTTACCTTAAGCGAGTCGGCCAGATCGTTCACACCGTATACTTTAAGTTTATCGCCGTCCAGATACGGCAATACAGCTACCGGACTGAAAGCTTCCCGGGTATAATAGTGCAGTGCTTTCCACCTGCCATGGTTATCAATGCTGCTCCAGGAGGCTACCGGCCAAACATCGTTCAATTGCCAGTAAAGCGTGCCCATGCAGTAGGGCTTGTTGCGGCGCTGTGCCTCGAAACCTGTGCGCATGCCCTCTGCCTGAAGCAGTTGACTCACATATACAAAATCTTCAAAGTTCTTCGGATTGCGGAAGTCGCGTTTCATGTACTCAGCAATCAGGGCATTGCCTCTCGGATGCTTTTGATGCAGAAGCATCACCTTGCTGTCGAGTTTGCGGTCTTCCGGCTCGGTGAACGATTGAATAGTGCGCCATTCGGGGAAGCTTTGAAATCCGTATTCGCTCATAAAGCGCGGTACTTTTTTATTCAAAACCTCAAAAGGTTCTTCATCATGCCATACTCCCCAGTAGTGGGAATCGCCTTCAGTGAGTGATTTGGGGTTGCCGCGTCCGTATCGCGGGGAGCTTTCCCAATAAGGAACACCATCTGCATTGTTTTGCACATAGGTACGCAGGATGTCGGAATATAGCAGTTTGTATTCACGCCAGAGTTGGGTGCGCTGGGCTTCGGTGAATTGCATTTGCCATCCCCAGTTGTGCCAGGCTTCGTCGTTTTCATTGTTACCGCACCAAAGCGCAATGCTGGGGTGCTGTCGAAGTCGTTCAATCTGTTCCAGGGCTTCCAGCGCTGCAGTTTTCAGGAATCGGCCACTGCCGGGATACAAGGCGCAGGCATACATAAAATCCTGCCAGACGAGAATCCCGCGGGCATCGCAGAGCTGGTAAAAGGTTTCATCTTCATAAATACCTCCGCCCCATACCCGGAGCATATTCATATTACCGGCTACCACATCATCCAGTAATCTTTTAGTGCGGACAGGATCCACACGGTCCTGAAAAATATCCTGAGGAATGTAGTTGGCGCCTTTGGCAAATACCGGCTTTCCATTCAGACGAAAGAAAAAGGTTTCTCCTTTCTCGTCCTTTTCAGTAACCAGTTCAATTTTCCGGATGCCCATTCGAACATCCTGACGTTCTATAAGTTGATTGCCTTTCTTGATTTCTAGTGTAAAATCATACAGGTTGGGTTCGCCCATGCCTGCACACCACCATAACTTGGGGTTTTCTACATCATAGGTTACAGAATCGGTATGCGTTCCAGGCCAGATTACCCGGTCTTCAACCGCCTTTCTTTTGCCTTCCTTGAATTGTACCACCACCGGGAATTTCAAATCGGAGCGATAACGGAAGCGAGCTACCATGCGGGCTTTCTCCGGTTCTACAAATTGCGTGGTGATGTATACATTTTCAAACACCATATCATCCCAAGCTTCCAGTTGTGGTTTCTGCAGGATTCCGGCGCCCACAAAACGCGGTCCCCAGTCCCAACCGTAATGGAATTGTGCTTTACGGGTCATCACGCGCTGTCCGCCCGGCAGTTCGTATCCCAGATTCTTCCACGCATCATCGGTTTTTTTGAGCGGACTTTCAAAATAGATGTGCAAGGTGTTTCCCCCAGGCTTTAGCCATCGCTTGGCTTCCACCCGCCAGGTACGGAACATATTGTCGGCCTCCAAAATGAGTGAATCGTTCAGGTATACCTGTGCATAGGTATCAAGACCCTTAAAAATTAACTCTACGTGCTTCTTCGCCAGTGTTTCCGGACTCACATCGAAGGTGGTTTGGAATTCCCAGTCTTCTTTTTCAATCCACTGAAGTTTCTCCTCATTATCGCGCCAAAATGGGTCTTCAATCATGCCATTTTGCAGCAGTGCGGTGTGAACGCTCACCGGCACCTTCACCGGTTTCCAGTCAGGCTTGCCTGCCTGGCGGAATTCCCACTGACCCGTGTTGAGTGCCTGTCGAATAGGTGTATAACTTGGCTGGGCATCGGTTAACATGGGCAGAAGAGCAAAGACGAGAAGAAAAACTTGTTTCATCCGGCAAAAGTAGGGAATATCCAATATGCAATATCCAATATCCAATATCCAATGTCCAATGTCCAAGT
>DLXL01000442.1:8604-9879 GCA_003448025.1 Saprospirales bacterium
AACGTGAGTTGTCATCCCGAGAATCGGGACCCACACAAGCCAAATTTCGTGGGTATCATCTGAAAAGGCGAATTCTGTCTAGCCCGGCTTGTGTAGGTCCCGGTTACCGGTATGACAACTCACGTTGTTTTAAAACTGCTCACATAGTGCGGCAAGGATCCCAACAGCAGAAAAGAAAAACCTGCTGATCCCAAGCCCGCGCACCACTTGGACATTCGACATTGGTCATTGGATATTGGACATTCCCTAGATTTGCTGCATGAAAATCCTAATGGTTTGCCTTGGCAATATCTGCCGTAGCCCACTGGCAGAGGGCATTATGAAACAAAAAATCCGCGAAGCAGCCTTTAACTGGGAGGTAGACAGCGCCGGAACAGGCTATTGGCATGCGGGTGAATTGCCGGATCGCCGGTCTATTGCCACAGCTCTTCAACACGGCATTGATATCACCGATCAGCGGGCACGACAATTTCAGCAGGCTGATTTTGAGCGTTTCGACAAAATCTTTGTGATGGATACTCAAAACCTTCGGGATGTATTACGACTAGCCCAAACCGAGGCACATCGGGCAAAAGTTGAACTGATGCTTGATCAGATTTACCCCGGTCAGGAGCGTTCTGTGCCCGATCCGTATTACGATGATAATGGGTTTGAAGCAGTTTTTCAGATGCTGGATCGGGCTTGCGAAGCTTTTGTATCCTATCCCCGTGAAAATACCTGATTCTCCTATTCCCGTGTTTCTGCTGTTAGCAGGCAATGCCCGAGGGCTCACCTTTGTGCTATTCATTCTATAAGCACAAACAAAACTCAAACAGTATGAAACACTCCGTTGCATTGATCGCTTTGTTCTCCTTAATCAGCCTGAATGTCAAGGCTCAAAAAACCACTATCTGGAAGGGTGGTACCCCCGGTAAACCCAATGAATGGTACTGCCCAACCAATTGGAAGGAAGGCCGCCAGCCGGATGAATTTAGCCATGTGATCATTCCGGACGTGTCTACCTCAACATTCAGCTATCCACGTATTGCAAATGCTACAATTGTAGTAGCAAGTGTTCAATGTATGCCAGGTGCAAAGCTCGAGCTTGGTAAGAATGCCCGGTTGGTAGAACTGGACAACCCTGGTAGCAAGCCCAGGGAAAGTCAGATGGAATTGGCAGTATCCAGGGAAAAATCAGACAGTGTGGTGCTTCGGCTTTACCAATCCAAGGAGAAATAAAGTTTTGTATCGATAATGCTGTAGGTGCCTCTGCTACTGGACATTTTGGTTTCAGAC
>DLXL01000442.1:10036-12052 GCA_003448025.1 Saprospirales bacterium
TTTTCCAAAAACCTTATAGTTCTTAAACCAAAATGTCCAGTAGTATGCTATATGCCTCTGCCGGTTCATTCAGCCGGCAGAGGATGTTTTATTTTATTCTTACCTATTTATTTCTTCCTCCAGATAGCTGCAAGCCCCAAAATGCCTGCGCCCCAGAACCCCCAGCGACTCTCTTCTAGCCAGCCCATTTCCCACATGCGCAGACTGAAAAAGCCCAGTCCGATGGCTAATACCGCCAGCACCAATTGCCACAACACCCGAATAAGACGTTGAGCGCCGACCTCCAGGTCTGGCGTTCGGATTTCCACTTCTCCTGCACGTACTTTTTTCAGGGTTTTTTGCACCTCATCCGGAAGGGCCAGCACGCTTGTCAGGGTGCTTTGCAGCAATTCGCGCACGTAGTTCAATGGTCCGCCTTTATCCTGCATCAGGTATTTCTGGGCATACGGACGCACGGTTTCCAAAGGGTTGTAACCGGGGTCCAACGTATTACATATACCTAAAAGCAGGGTAATGGTGCGGTTGAGCAGCACATAATCCTTGGGCATTTGCACCGTCCCGGCAAGTCCCCGGAACCCGATTTCTGTAATCAGATCGGTCAAACTGTTGTTGAAAGGGTTAACTTTTATGTTCCGAAAATCGAGTCCTTCAAACTGGATTTCGTTTTGCAGAAAATTCCGAAGGGCGCCAATCATCCTCTTGGCCATCCGCTCTGCATCCTGTCCTTCAGCTAAAAATCCCATGGTGCGGCAAGCTTCGATCATGCCTTCTGTATCGTTTTTGATGGCCGATTCTATCAATTGGGTGATGCCTTTTCTGATTTGCGGCGAAAGATTGGCCGTGGCGCCAAAATCCAGCAGGGTGATACTCCCGTTGGGTGAAACCAGGATATTGCCCGGGTGCGGATCGGCGTGGTTAAGACCATCTTTGAAGACCATTCTGCACCAAATGCGCATCAATCGGGCCGCCAGAGCCCTGCGGTCTATCTCCCAGGCATCCAGCTGTTCCAGGTCCGAGATTTTGGCGCCGGCACAAAAACGCGTTAACATCACCCTGCGCGTGGAATAATCGGCAAAAACCTCCGGGATTTGGACCTCCGGTTCATCTGCCAGATTTTTCCGAATGATATCCATGGTACGCACTTCATTGCTGAAATCCATCTCCTCCTCAATCATTTGCCGGATCTGGGTGTAGAGATATTCCATTCCCTTAATATCCACCAGCCAGGCATACACCTTCGTCAAACGGTGCAAAATGCGAAGATCTACGGAAGCAATCGTTTCAATGCCGTAATGTTGCACTTTCACTACCACCTCCGTGCCATCGCGCAACACCGCCCGGTGCGCCTGTCCGATGGAGGCTGTGGCCATGGGCGTTTCTTCTATATGGTGAAATATTTCCTCCGGCCACCGACCTAATTCTTCCTGAATGCGTCTGCGCACCTCCTCAAACGGACGTGCAGGCAAGCGATCCTGAAGGGCTTCCAGCGGTTTTTGAAACTCCTCCGGAAGGAAATTCGACATCACGGAAAGCAGCTGACCTACCTTGATGAACAAACCCTCCAGCTCCAGAATGGATGTTTTTACCCGCCCGGCATTCCGGATATGCAGCGCTACTATCCGGCCCTCATACCATTTCCGACCCATAAAACGGCGACGAACAGATAGCCAGAAATAAGAAAAATACACCACAAAAGCAGTCCAATAAGCTTTGCGTACTCGGCGGGAAGGGGAGAGAATCATGTGAAAAGGTTCTTTAGAAAGCAAATCTATGCTATCACTACACGTAAAAACGCTCTATTCAGTTGAATGGTTGACTCCATGTCATCACTTGTATTCATTCTGAATAGGAGAAAAAAAATAAGGCAAAAAATATTTTTAGGCTTGTCTAAAAATAAATATACCTTTGTGGAAAGAGAGACCACTAAGCCACATTAGGCACTAAGAAGCACTCAATAGTGGCTAATCAGGGTAGTTAAGCTACTTTACATCACTTAGTGCCCTTAGTGCCCTTAGT
>DLXL01000442.1:12214-13001 GCA_003448025.1 Saprospirales bacterium
TAGTGCCCTTAGTGACTTAGTGGTCTCTAACATTCCACATATCCCATGCTTTTCACCACTTCAGCAGAAGAAAACTACCTCAAAGCCATCTTTAAAATTGCGGAAAAAGATCCCGCACCGGTGTTAACCAACGCCCTGGCATCAGCTATGGGCACCTCGGCTGCATCGGCTACTGATATGTTGAAACGACTGAGTGAAAAACAGTTGGTGGTGTATGAAAAATACCGTGGCGTAACCCTCACTCCGGAGGGCGACCGCCTCGCTACCTCCTTGACCCGGAAGCACCGGCTATGGGAAGTATTTTTAGTAGAAAAACTGGGCTTCGCCTGGGATGAGGTGCACGATTTCGCTGAACAACTCGAACACGTGCAGGGCGACAACCTCACCGACCGACTCGACGAGTACCTCAACCATCCGAGGTTTGATCCACACGGAGATCCCATCCCGGATGCGCAGGGGCGCTGGGTCAGACGCCCGCAGGCGCGGCTCACCACGCTCACACCGGGCCAAAAAGGCATCGTGACAGGCGTAGATGACCATACTTCATCTTTTCTGCAATACCTGGACGAACTCGGCATTGCCCTCGGAGTAACCATCGAACTATTGGATCGAACCGCTTACGACCAATCCTCCAAAATCCGGATAGAAGGAAAGGAACATACCCTTAGTGAAAAAGCCAGCCAGAATTTATTCCTCCGCCTGGAGTAAAGGCACAAAGCTGGTGACACAAAGACTCGAAGGCACAAAGGCGCGAAGTTTACTGTCGGGGTGACTGCAGTCACCCCGA
>DLXL01000264.1 GCA_003448025.1 Saprospirales bacterium
GTCCACCGTCATCCGTCCACCGTCCACCGTTACATAAGGCAGCCGTTCCAAACTGTGCACTTCCAGGCTCACAAACCCGAATTCGCTGCTCAGCCTGCCCCGGATGCGGTAAATGCCGCGACCCCGAAAGGGTGTTTTGCGCACCTGATCCGGGAAATGGACCGTGTCGAAAAATTCCCCTTCCCGAATGAGGTGCAAAATCGAGGGATACTTCCGGCAACTTTTTGAAACAATGTAAATGGGTGAAATTTAGCACCTAGACTCTTAGTAATTACCATTTCACCACCTTTTCTATTAGGATTTTTTCGCCCATATTTATCGAAACGAAATATAATCCTGGTTTTTGTAAAGAAAGATCCACTTCACATTTATAGAGAACTTGACGTTTATCAAAAATGACCCTGCCCAAGGCATCATAGCAAGTTAGAGAAAAAGGTAGCGGATCCAATGTGCGGATATTTATCTGACGATCTGTTGGGTTTGGGTAAATATCAAATCCTGAATCAGGAAATCGGGGTGTTTTTACATCCGTAATGGAATTACACAAAGTATCCAGGCAACCTTTGTTATCCACTTTATACAACCACCCTAATGCCCTGATGCCGATGTCATTACCATGGTATACCTTACCCGCCGCAACAGTACTCCCGGAAGGCAATACGGCAAGCCCACCCAACTCGTCTCCACCGAAATTATTCCCCACTACTGTGTCACACCGCGACCAGAGGCTATCGCCGTTGCTTGTGAGGGCATATAAGCATGGCGCAGGCCAACCATAGGCGGTTCCATCCAAGGTTGTCCATTGCCCTAATGCCACCCAGTTGCCATCTGGAGTCGGTTTCAATTCGTAGATGGTATTTCCAGGAGCTGGGATTGGGCTTAAAAAGCGCGACCAGACCAGATTAAAATTACTGTCCCGTTTTACTACTTTGATCCTCCACCCGAAGGTGTAAGGATTAAGAATTTGAAGATTGCCCGTTGCATAAATATAGCCGTTGTCTTCTGTTCGGTGAATTCCGGGAGATCCACTTTCTTCATATTTCGCGCTTTTATACTCCTGTACTATATTACCTATACTGTCAATGATAAATATCCAATTACGGGCCCAATCTTGTCCTATCACATAAGGCGGTGGTGCGAAGTGGCTTGCTTCGGATGCTCCAACGATGAATTTGTCTACTCCGACCTTTTCAATAGTGCTGAGATGGTTATCGTTCTGCTGGTTACCGTATTTTTTTTCCCAAACAACATCTCCCTCAGGGGAAACTTTTTGGATAAAAACAACAGAACGATAATTTCCCAACTGTTTACTGCCTGCGATCAGATACCCGTCAGGAATTTGGACAATGGAAGCATACCTGAAATTAAGAATCCCAGGCTCTTGATATTCTTTCAAAAAAAGTAGTTTCCCACTTTTAGTAAATTTGGCCATGAAGCCCCAGTTTTTATACCATAGGTTGCCTGTAATAGCCAGGTTTCCGTCAAGGGTCTCAATGATGTCATAGTTTGGCTCAAAAATGTAGTCGTCACCAGTCGTGTCATATACTGTATATTGACTAAGAAGGTTGCCTAAAGTGTCAAACTTCGACAACAAGATGCCCCATTGTTGGATGTTGTCGCTTATGGCAGTGCCGGCAACGTATAGGGTATCCTCAATAACAATCAGGTTGTGGAAGCCCGCAGATGGCGCATTCATTTCATAAACCCGGGAGAAGCCCGGTTGTTGGGCCATTAGGCCGGTCTGACTTGAACACAAGCCCAGCAGTAGCGCAACAATGCTGCTTTTCAGTAATGGATTCATATTAAAAATGCAAAAAGCCACCCTGCCTCCAATTGGGCAGGGTGGCTTCCGTGAATTATTTTTTGATGAGGATTTTGCCGTGTTGCAGTTTGTCCTTGCCGTTTTGGGCAAAAATTTCGTAAAAATAAAGACCGTCAGGCAAATGGCGTACTTCTAAGCCTTCTTGTGGGGTAGCGCCTGATAGGGTTTTTAACAATACCGCACCCCCGGAAACATTTGTAAGTTTAAACACCATGCCCGTGACCTCCCCGCTGATAAAAAGCTTATCGCTTGTTGGGTTGGGGAACACTTTGAATGCGTCTTTTTCTGACAATGGCAGGTTTCTCTCTTGATTTCTGGAGTCCGGCCTTTCGTCCGCGTCATAAAGTTCAGGATGAAAAAATTCCACCCGGTATAGTTCCAGAATCCCCCTGGCAAGGTTGGCCGAATACGACAAATCATCGTGTGCCATGACGCTCAAGGAAGCAAGGTCGTTTTGATTCAGGCCGAACAGCGTATTTTGTGCGATCATCGAATAAATACTGCTCAAAGATTGCAGATCCGACAAATCGCTTGCTGTGATGTCAAATTTTCCGGGTATTTGGCTCAAAATGTATTGAGCTTGCGCAAATTGACCGGCATCGAGATAATCTTTGGATAATAAAAGCTCACTGTCATAGTAGTTCATATTGGAAAGCCAGGTTCTTAATGTGTCCCTGTGGTAAGTAACCGAATCGTACATCGTGTGCAATAGTACCATGTGGGCGGCCTCATCCATCTCCTGTCGCGCAAATCCCGCTTCATTGGCTTTGGCTAAGGCTAATGCCTGATTACCTGCATTAACTGCTGCCTGATAAGCCGTTTTCGCCACCTGATAGATATTGTTGTAGGTATAAAATCTGACCTTTTCGAGGCCAACTTCATAAGGATTCTTGCAAGGTGGGATACAGTATTCAGAGGAGCAGGTATTTTGGTTTCCTTCTATCTTGTTAATGAGTGCAAATTGTAGTGGTTCTTCATTTGTGGCCATGGGATTATAATAATATTCGTGAGGAAAACCGCTGATTGGGCCCTGTCCACGGAAGTCGCTATCGTTTGGAATGCCAGTATAGGAAAATTTATTGCCAGCGGCGACAAAAGAAGGGGGAATGCCTTGTGAAATTAACCCTTGTTTTTTTCTGATTACAGAAGGTTGCCATGGGATACCTCCCAGGCAAATAAAATCGTATTGTTCGATATTGAAGTTCTTGTTGCATTCATATAGCAGTCCTGTTGGAGTGGCATCAAGAGTGCCGCATAGACCTGCTGCTATGTTTCCATAAGTTATGCCGTCGTAGGTGTTCCTCCTGAGAACATTGTTAAAAAAGCCCAACCTGATACTGTACGTGCCTACCGTTTTCGTTGCATTTCCCGGAACTTTCAGGAACTTGTTTTCCTGAAATGTTATCCCGTTGGTACCCAAGCTAAGTACCGCCCCAATTTGATCGGTCGTGCAATCTGTGTTTGGCAAATTGCCAAGACGGAAATTATTGCCGACCACCGTAGCTCCCGTAATTTGATTTTGGTAAATACCAAAAAAGCAGTCTTCAAAATCTGCCATTTCAACTATATAGGGTCTGTTCTGAGAAAGGGTCTGGGTATGAATACCATAACCCAAGCCTTTGAAGAGCGACCTATTGTAATTGGCACAAGGCAAAAAGATATCCAGGCATTGCCCATTCACAATAAACCCTGCGTTTTGTGCAAAAATACCAAAACCAAAGTCAGAGATGTCGTTACAATCCTGAAGTTCCTGGGCATTTTCAAAATGACACCCTGAAAATCGGAAGCCATTGACAGTAACAAGGTTGACAAATGCAAAGAATTTGCTGGAGTGAGGGTATTCATTGGTTGTTTCAAAGTTACATCCCGTGAAGGAACCAACATAGTTGAGGGGTTTATTCAACCACCCGGGAGGGTTTGAGAGAGGCCAGAAGTTTTGATAAGGTGCTGCATTTACGCCAATAATATTGTTTCTAAAAGTGGTTCCAGTGCAAACGATTTGCCCTCCCGCGCCGGTATTGAAATCCGGCCCCCAAAGCTGTGCGCCAGTTTCGGCATTCTCTACTACAGAACCTTCGTTACCAATGAATTTGCCTTGTGAGAGTACGCCACCTTGTTGAACTTGTGAGGCATTTGAATTCCCCCACACTTCGACGCCTTTCCAGGTGAGGTCGCAGAAGCTTGTCAGTTTGCCTTCCAAAACAAGCTTGGCATTTGGGTTGATTACCACCTTTGATCCTTGTGCAAACCGGACCGTTGTCCCTGCAGAAATGATCAATGTAGCGCCTGATTCAATGTTTAATGTTCCACTGACCCTATATTCTGTGTCTGACCAAGTGGTAGGGAGGGGACTTGGAGCAATACTTGGATTTGCCATGGTAGGAATCAAACAATCCTGAAGCAATTGAAGGTTAGCTATGATGTTCCTCATCAATTGGCCCTGACCTTCAGAAAATGCACCAAAGCAATCCACATGGCTGTATGCCATGATGTTGGTTTCGTCTGGATCGTACGGAACGCCGTTTTGGTCATTTCCCGAGTTGCCCCATTGGCAAGTGGCAGGGTTAACGTCAAAGTTCATACCTGGATCAGCAGGAGTATCACAGACAAAATCTCCAAATTGTGTAAACGACACAGATCCGTTACAGTTAGGGTCATTGACTATTTGTGGAAAGCCGTCAAAGGTATGCTTTAGCCCTAGACAATGTCCCATTTCATGCGAAATTACAAGGGATCGAACAATTGAAGTATATGGTGGAAGCCAGAAATTGCCGGATACAAAGAATTCCTTAGAACAAATATCACTTGCAAGGCCTTGGCCAGTATTCGCTGGAAAGGGGTGGTCAGGAAAGAGATAAATGTCGATTCCATTCGGATGATTGTTCTCGGTGAATACTGCAGCAGTACCATTGGTGGAATAGTAACTGAGTTCATCAATATAATCAATTTCACAATCCGGTACAAAGAAGATATTGTGTGGATTGAATGCTTGGTCGAGAAAACCCAAAGCCTCCTGAACCTCCGACTCGCTTTGTCCGCCATTCCCATTTCCATCACGAATTACATGTATATATGTTCTTAGGTAAAATGGCCCAGGTTCATTCTGATTGTTCCAATTAGGGTCGTAATTACAATGGTTGGAACTTGGGGCGGTAGTACAAATGGTTTGTTGGGCATTTAATCTCTGACAAAATACCAGAACAAAGATTGCGAAAAAAGCAAAATGAAGAATCAAGCGGTGGGAGGTGTTTTTCATGTTAAAATTATTTATATTAAAATTATGCATAGAACCATTAGCAATGCGTCCACCACCAAGCCCCACAGCGACCTTTCCATCCTCGGATGCCAAGGGGCTTGGTTGTGGATACACGAAGTTGAACAGCCTGTCGCGCACCGCAAGGCGGGAAAGCCGCAACTTTAGAATGAAAGCCAGGAAATTTATGGAGATTTCATTTGGGCCTTCTCCCGGACACTATATTTTCGTATTGGCAAATGTAAGGTATTGCCTTGAAAAAATGAATATTTTAGTGAGTTTTTCACAACAATATTTTGTAAATGTATCCGGTTTTTTGATTTGGACATTGCAGAGCTTTGCCGAGGCGGATGCCGCCAGCGTCGAGTGCGTATTTTATGAGCGTTAGATCATGCCCCGCCCTAAAGGACGGTGCAAACGACCTTTCTTAAAAATGTGTACCCTTGGTTCAATACATTCCGGGATGCCCGGCTTGTATAGCTCCCGATTCCCGGGATAGCAACCCACTCTAAGCCAGACACTACACGGCACCGTCAACCGTCTACCGTCCAC
>DLXL01000613.1 GCA_003448025.1 Saprospirales bacterium
CTTCTCCTACCTGCCAAATATCTTCGAAAGAATTATACATAGGAACTGGAGCAAATCGGATAACATTGGGTTCACGCCAATCAGCCATAATACCATGCTCCGAGAAAAAATCGAATAATGCCTTCCCGCGATGATCCGTGAGAAGCGATAATTGACAGCCGCGCTGGGCGGGGTCTGATGGCGTGATAATCCTAAACAAATTCCTGCCCTCGTTTGACTTTAGGAGGATTTGTTCCAGAAAGGCAGTCAGTTTTAAGCTTTTAGCCCTGAGATTGTCCATTCCTGCTGCATCAAACAACTCCAAACTGGCCTTGTGCGCGGCAAAAGAAAATATCTGTGCATTACTCAATTGCCAGCCATCAGCTCCGTACATGGGTTTGAAACCTTTTCGCATCTCAAATCGCTCTTTTTCATCATGTCCCCACCAGCCGGCAAAACGAGGCAGTTCAGGATTGTTGGCGTGGCGCTCGTGAACAAAAGCTCCTGAAGGGCCACCCGGACCAGAGTTCAGATATTTATAACTGCACCATACTGAAAAGTCGGGGCCCCAGTTGTGCAACTGCAAGGGTACGTTTCCGGCAGCATGAGCCAGGTCAAATCCTACCTGTGCACCAACCGAATGACCGGTTTGGGTGATTTGTTCCAGGTCATAGAACTGGCCGGTGTAATAGTTGACGCCTCCAAACATCACCAGTGCAACACTTTCACCATGGTCACGAATCGTTGCCAGAATATCTTCTGTTTGGAGGATATCCGCTCCGCTTTTTGGCGCTATTTCAACAATGGCTTCTTCCGGCTCAAATCCATGCCAACGCACCTGGCTTTCCATGGCATATTGATCGCTGGGAAATGCCCCTGCTTCCATGATGATCTTAAATCTGGTAGCGGTTGGGCGATAAAAAGAAGTCATCATCAGGTGCAGGTTCACCGTGAGGGTATTCATTACCACCACCTCATGCGGGTGTGCGCCAACCAATCGGGCCGATTGTTCTTTCAGAAACTTGTGGTAATGCATCCAGGGAAGGTCGCCTCGAAAGTGCCCTTCCACAGCGTGTTCTGCCCAATGATCAAGTTCATGTAAAAGTGCGGCACGTACGGCCTTAGGCTGAAGGCCAAGTGAGTTACCGCACAGGTAAAGCACATCTTTGTCCTGATGTTTGGGGAAAATGAATCGCGACCGAAAAGCATGAAGCGGATCCTGTGCATCAAGTTGCCTGGCATATTCCCGAGAAACCTCCTGTTGCATATCGTGGTGGAAATTGGTTTAAGGCGCAAAGTTGGCAAATCTGCTGACCAGAATCACCCTTTTTCTTTATCCTTATCCAAAAATCTGGTGCTGTAACACGTAAACAGCAACTCCCGCCAGATATCCTACTGAGGCAAGCAGGGTAAACTTTCGTAAATACCAGGTAAAACTAATATTTTCCATCCCCATGGCTGCAACGCCGGCCGCAGAACCAATGATCAGAGCACTTCCTCCCGTTCCGGCGCAATAAGCGATCAGCTCCCAGAAAAAACTGTCGGCTGGATATATTTCCAGGGAATACATCCCCTGTGCAGCTGCCACCAGGGGCACATTATCCACTACTGCTGATAAAAAACCGATCATAACACCCACAATGGTTATATTACCAATGGTTTCATCAAGCCAGGAGGCCATAGACCTCAAAATACCTATGCTTTCCAATGCGGAAATAGCTACCAAAATACCGAAAAAGAACAAAATGCTCGGTGTATCTATTTTTCGCAAAGCATGATTAACTGATTTTGGGCCCTTTTCAATCTCGTCTATGCCACTGTGGATTAATTCAGTCAGTATCCACATCACCCCTAAACCCAATAACATGCCCATGTACGGTGGCAGATGGGTTATGGTTTTGAATATCGGCACAAAAAGCAGTGCACCCACGCCAATGCCAAAAACCATATTTCGTTCATAGGGAGTGCTCCTCACTGTGTCATTCTCTTCCATGGCAGGAGCCTGTACTTTTCCTTTCATTTTGCGTGACATAAGCCAAAGCGGCAATAGAAGACAAACCAAACTCGGCAAAAACAACATCCGGACAATGTTTGCTGCCGTAACCTGACCCCCAATCCATAACATAGTTGTCGTAACATCACCCAGCGGCGACCAGGCGCCTCCTGCATTAGCTGCAATGATGACCAGACCTGCAAAGGTCATCCGATCCTCTCGATCACCCAGTAGTTTGCGCAACAAACTGACCATCACAATGGTAGTTGTCAGGTTATCAAGCACTGCCGAGAGGAAAAAGGTAATGATTCCTACCGACCACAAAAGCTTTCGTTTATCCGTGGTTTTTATCCGTTGGGTGATGTTCTCAAAACCATCATGAGCATCAATTAATTCTACAATTACCATGGCGCCCAACAGAAAAAAAACGATGGCTCCTATTTCAGACAAATGTTCTGACAAATGATGGTTCACATCGTGTGCATCATATCCTCCAAGTATGTAGATTGTCCAGCATAGCACACCTGCTACAATAGCACTGGCAGCCTTGTTGATTTTTATGGTATGCTCCATGGTTATGGCTACATAGCCAGCCAAAAAGCAGAAAATCATAATCCATTCCATAAAGAAAAATTTAAAATAATCGTTTCAAATCATCAACATAAACCCCATAAACCCCATAAACCCATAAACCC
>DLXL01000170.1:0-3083 GCA_003448025.1 Saprospirales bacterium
AACAAGATTCATGCAACAAAGCCCTTTCAGAGTGTTTATTTTTTGAATCCCAAACATCTTGGATTAACATTTTCTCCAATACATATGTATACTCTCCCTTTGGATCTAAGGGGCTTAACGAATAATCTGCTTGTATTGTATTACAAAATGTGACACTGGCAATTAATTGAGCTGAGCTAGTGTGATGGAAAAAAATCGAGAGAAAAAAAAATAGCTGATAAGTGAGTTTAGGATTCATGATGAAGTTAATTTTTTGTTGAAAATTTTATGAAGGGTGATTCCAAGTTACGAACGCCATAATCTTCTATGACTAGTATTACGTCCAAAACACTACTATACGGATGTCGTAGACTAATTTACTTCTTTCCTGCAGTATTCCATAGCTAAACCTAGTGGTATTTAACCCTTCTCGCGACATTCTAAAGAAAAAGGAAAGAACTCAAATTAGAGAGTTGCGGACTAAATTAGGCCTACATTAATTTATTACAAAACTATAAAAAAAATTCTAACTACCAAATTCCGCGACTAAGTTTAACGTTTTCAAGCTATAAGTAGTCTATTATTCAACTGGTTTTTCTTCCCTTGAAGGAAGAAAAACCAGCGTTTTCCAACTCAGATTAAATTTTCGTTCTTGCAATTCAGAAAAGTCTTAGACTTGCCATTGTGAGGTTGGAGTCAGAAAAATCTGGGAAAAAAGTTTTGTGAAACCAAGTACAAGGCGGCCTGATTCAGCAAATCTTAATATCGAACGCTCCTCTTTGGCGAAACACCTCTAATTTAAATCGGATCGTTACACTAAATCAAATCAACCCATATACACTGCCAGGCGCCAGGGTTAGCCAGGCAATGAGCGCCAGACCTACCAATACAGCCAAACGTACGCCAGCGGGAATTTCCAGGGATGCTTCCTGACTGTCCTCGCGATTGAAGTACATGGCAATGATGATTTTGAAATAGTAGTAAATGGAAATGGCTGAATTAATGACAGCCAAAACAATCAGCCACGGGTACTTGGCAAAAGCTGCCGTAAAGAGGAAGTATTTGCCAAAGAAACCTGCCAATGGTGGAATACCTGCCAGCGACAACATCGACAGGGTAAGTACCAAAGCCACCAGCGGTTGTTTTTTACCTAATCCGTTAAATGCCTCGAAAGAGCTGTTGCCGGTTTGCTCAGCCACAATGATGAATGCGCCAAAAGCGCAAATGGTGGCCAGAGAATAGGTCAAGGTGTAGAACAACAGCGCCCGATCTGCGCCTTCTGTGCCAATCGCCAGCACCGCCAGCAACAAATAGCCGGCGTGTGAAATGCTGGAATAGGCCATCATTCGCTTGAAATCCTGCTGGAAAATGGCTGTAATGTTGGCTACCGTCATGGTCAGGGCCGCTACCAAAGCCACAGGTACGCTCCAGAATCCTTCCGCACCCGGGAAAGCAATGGCAAAAAGGCGGTAAAATGCAGCAAAACCTGCTGTTTTTACCACAGTTGCCATGAAGGCTGTAATCAGGTTGGGACTGCCCTGATACACATCAGGCGCCCAGAAGTGGAATGGAACTGCAGACACCTTGAAGCTCAGGCCCATGATCATGATCAAAATACCCACTTTCAACATGCCCGGCATCTGATCGCCGTTGCCGATTACCCTGCTGATGGTGCCCAAATCAAAGCTGGCGGTTGCGCCGTATATCAAGGCCATACCAAACAACAGGATGCCGGTAGCAAAAGAGCCCATCAGGAAGTATTTCAACGCAGCTTCGTTACTGGTCAGATCGTCTCTGCGGCTGCCCGCCAATACATACAGCGGAATACTCAAAATCTCAATGCCGAGGAACAACATGGTGAGATTGGTGAACGAAAACAGGATCAACGCGCCAGTCAAACTGAACAAAATCAGTCCATAGTGGTCGCCAAGCGTTGAGTTCAGGTTTCTGAAACCCCAGCCGGAAAGTATAATAATCAGTACAGTAGCCAGAATAGCTACACCTGAAAATGCGTGTGCAAAGGGCATAAACCGGAACATGGAAGCATATTCCATGCCCCACCCGAAACCAGGGCCAAACAGGTCGTATCCGGTTGCTCCAAGCGCCAGCAGAGTGCCAAAGAGCGACAATGGTTGCAGCAGCGAGCGCTTTGTCAAGCCTGCAAACAATACGGCAATGGCCGTTAAAAAGAGTATCAGTAGTGCGGTCATCTTCGTTGCAATGTTGTTCCCGGGGTTAAGGGATAATTTCGATGGTAGCTTTTTGGTATTCAACCCGGTCGCCCGGACGTAGTTTCTTTCGTTTCTGGGTTTCTATCTGACCATTTACCCTTACTTCTCCATCCGTAATCCGGATATTGGCTTCTCCTCCGGTTTCCACCAGGTTTAGCACCTTGAGGAGATTGTTTAACGGTATATGGTCGTGCTCGCGCAGAGAAAACTGCATGATGGCTGGTTTTAGAATTGTACTACGCTGAGGATGCGGTCTACGCTGGCCTCAGTGAGTCCCAGAATGGATTGTGGGAAAAACCCCAGCACAATCACCAATCCGGCAATAATGCCCAATACCAAAAATTCACGGGTGTTCACATCTTCAAAACGCTCTGTTGCAGGAGTTGGCGCTCCGAATACCACCAGTCCGTAAGCGCGCAGCATGTACACTGCTCCGAAAATGATGGTCAAACCAGCCAACACACCCAGCCAGAAGTTGTAATTCCACACGCCATTCAGGAGCAGGAACTCTCCAGGAAAACCATTGGTGAGCGGCACAGCTACAGAGCCCAACACAATGATCAGAAACAGGGTTGCAAATTTGGGCGCAGATTTGGCAATACCACCCATATCTGCCAACGAACGGGTGCCCAGGCGGCGTTCCAGCAGGTCTACCACAAAGAACAGGCCTACCACGTTGATCCCGTGGTTGAGCATTTGAATGATACCACCCTGCACGCCGGTTTTGTTCCAGGCCAGAATACCTGCGGCAATCAGGCCCACGTGGGCAATGGAGGAATAAGCTACCAGACGTTTGATATCAGACTGTTTAACAGCAATGATGCTGGCATAAAGAATGCCTATTACAGCCAAAGAAATAAACAATGGATCTAC
>DLXL01000170.1:3355-7507 GCA_003448025.1 Saprospirales bacterium
TACCGCAAAAGCGATAAAGAAACCTACCAATACCCAGTGTGCTGCAGCCGGACTCAGCTGAACTGCTACCAGATCGGCCCAGGCGAACGAATGCGCGCCGTTTACATTGGTTTGCAGGTACACCCACAACAGGGCAACCAGCATAAACAATGAACCAACAAAGGTGTAAATGAAAAACTTCAGGGTTACCCGGATACGATCCTGTCCGCCCCAAATAGCACAAATGAAATAGATGGGGATAAGGGCCAGTTCGTAGAAAATGTAGAAGACCAGACCATCCTGCGCCAAAAACACACCGTTGAGGGCTGCAAGCATCATCAATACCAGACCATAATACCTGGGTTCGTTGTCGAACTTGTGGTCCCAGCTGGTCAGGATGATCAGTGGCGCTAACAGGTTGGTCAACACCAGCATAATCAGGGTGATACCATCCATACCCAGGCTGAAATGGATGCCGGCGGAAGCCACCCAGGGCACTGAAAAAGTGCAGGTCATTCCCTGACTGTAATCGCAGCAAACACAATAAGCTGTAGCTGCAAGGTTAGCCAGCGCGGCCACCAACGCCAGATGGCGCGAAAGGCCCGCCGGACGAAGCAGCAGCAAAATCGCCGAAGCGATAAACGGTATAAGTATGAAAATCAGTGACATTCGTCAGTCTTTCTTGTTTTGTATAATGGGCCTTTCAGGGAGTTTGGGGTCAAGCCCAGAAAGTCAGCATCAGCAAAATGGCGCCAGCCACCATGCCCAGCAAATAGTACTCAATGTTTCCGTTCTGCAATTTCCGAACCTGTGCGCCAAGCGCTTGCACAGCAGAGGCAACGCCGTTCACGATGCCATCAATTCCCTGAATATCCACGTAGTAGTGGAAGAGTTTTGACAGCTTTTCTACCGGACGTACAAACAGGAAATCGTAGATCTCATCCACATAGAACTTGTTGGCAATCACGCGGGTAAGACCCGTTTGGGCTTCATCCGCAACTGGCAGGTTGGATGGTTTGCCATAAATGAAGTACGATACGGCAATAATCACCAGAGCCAGTGAAGTAGTGAACGTCATCAGCGTCCATTCTGTGCTGGCGTCCAAATGCATTTCACTCATTGGAATAACCGCGCTGAACCAGTGAGCCAGCCATTGATCGTTGCCGAGGTGCATAAAGTGCGGGGTATTCAGGAAACCGCCTGCTACAGAAAGCACTGCCAGTATGATCAGTGGAATGGTCATGATCTTTGGACTTTCATGCAGGTGATGCTCCTGCTCATGGGTGCCGCGGAAACTTCCAAAGAACGTTACGTAAAGCAAACGGCACATGTAAATCGCAGTGAACATGGCGCCCAAACCAGCCAGGCCCCACCACAGTTTTCCGCCGTGTGCATAGGTGTAAGCAAAAATTTCATCCTTGGAGAAGAAGCCGGAAAGGAACGGGAAACCCGCAATGGCCATGGTACCAATCAGGAAAACCCAGAAAGTTATCGGCATGGCTTTGCGTAAGCCACCCATTTTTCGGATATCCTGTTCGCCACCCATGCCGTGAATCACGGAACCGGCAGCGAGGAACAACAAAGCTTTGAAGAAAGCGTGTGTGGTTACGTGAAACATCGCGCTCGCGTACGCGCCCATGCCCAAGGCTACAAACATCAAACCGAGCTGCGATACTGTTGAGTATGCCAATACCTTCTTGATATCGTTTTGCCGTAAACCAATTACCGCCGCAAAAATGCAGGTAATCAACCCTATGATGGCCACGAAATGCATGGCATCCGGGGAGAGGTTGTACAATGGATTGAAGCGAGCTACCAGGTAAACACCGGCCGTAACCATGGTGGCCGCGTGGATCAGGGCAGAAACCGGCGTTGGACCCGCCATAGCGTCGGGAAGCCAGGTGTAGAGCGGCAGCTGGGCACTTTTACCCATAGCGCCTACAAACAGCAGAATACAAATCAGGGTAACCACGCCTGCCTCAAGGCGGATATTTGGCAGCGCCGCAAAGATTTCCGAGTAAGTCAGACTACCGAAATTCTGGAAAATCATGAACATACCAAGCAACAAACCGAGGTCGCCGATACGGTTCATGATGAAAGCCTTACGCGCTGCTTTTCCATATTCTGTGTTGGTGTACCAAAAGCCGATCAGCAGGTAGGAGCAAAGTCCTACGCCTTCCCAGCCAAAGAACAACATCAGGAGGTTATCGCCCATAATGAGCAACAACATGGAGAAAATAAACAGATTCAGGTAGGCGAAGAACTTCCAGAAACCTTCGTCATCGTGCATATAGCCAATGCTGTACACATGAATGAGAAAGCCTACACCGGTTACAATCAGCATCATCCAAACGGAAAGCTGATCTACCAGAAATCCGAAGTTGGCAGAAAGATTGCCTACGGAGAAAAACTGATACAGGTTAACCTGGATGGCGCCGCTGGCTGCTACCTGGTTGAATGCCATGACACTCAGCAGGAAGGACACTAACAAAGCCCCCGAGCCGATAACGCCTACAGCAGTTTTGCTGAGCCGGCTGCCAAACAATCCGTTGATCGCAAATCCGATCAGCGGCAGAAAGGGGATAAGTGGTATGAGTTGGTTCATAATATCTTGAACGAAAGTTGGTTCTGCGGGCAACAAAACTGCCTGCCATAAAACCAGTCGTTAGTTTCTGAGGTTGTCCAGAAATGAAATGTCTGTGCTTTTGGTGTTCCGGTAAATGGATACCAGAATACCCAGGCCAACTGCCGCTTCAGCAGCAGCAACTACCATGATGAAAAATACCATGATTTGCCCTTGCGCGTCCGACAAATACGTGGAGAACGCTGCAAGCAGCAGGTTTACGGCATTCAGCATCAATTCCACGCACATCAATACCACAATGGCATTGCGACGGGTGAGTACCCCGAATACCCCGATAACAAACAGGATGGTACTCAGGTACACATAATAGTCAATAGGAACTGTTCTAACAATTTCGAGCATGGTTGAACGTATTAAAATGCTGCTTGAACAGCGTTAAAATCAAGCTTTAATGTCGCGTTTGCCCACCAATACGGCGCCTACCATAGCGGCCAGGAACAGGATGCCGGCAATTTCAAAAGGCACCACGAAATCTGTAAAGAGTACCTGGCCCAGGTTTTCCACCAGACCAACCTCTACATTCGCATTTTCCGGAACGGCTACTTGCAAACCTCCGCGCAATGCGCCAACAAGGGTTACCAGCAACATGCCCGAAGCAATACCCGCAGTTATCCGCCAGATGGTGGATTTTTGCGGTTCCGTGTCTTTGTTCAGGTTAAGCAACATCAACACGAACAGGAAAAGCACCATGATAGCCCCGGCATAAACGATAATGTGTACTACGGCCAGGAACTGCGCGTTCAGCAAAACATATTGACCTGCAATGCAGAAGAACGTGAAGATCAAAAGCAACACGCTGTGCACCGGATTCCGGGAAAAGACCATGCCCAGTGCGGACAGGATGGAAAGTGCAGCCAGTGTTAGAAATAGGTATTGTGCCATTTTCTTTAATTATGTCCATTGGATCCTGTACGGAGGGTAAATCGTTCCTTCGTCCATCGTCCCGTCGTTTTTTATTACGCTTCCGTTTTGTGTTTTTGGCGCTTGCTTACGTCAATGCGTTTTTCAGGTTCCACACCTTCTACCAGTTTGTCTTTACCAAAAACGAAGTTCTGCCGAACATAATCGCTCGGTACAATCCGGTCGGTGAGGAAGATGGCTTCTTTCGGACAGGCCTCTTCGCACAAACCGCAGTAGATGCAACGCAGCATGTTGATTTCGTACACGGCTGCGTACTTTTCTTCTTTATACAGGTGCTCTTCGCCTTTTTCGCGCTCTGCAGCTTCCATGGAAATAGCTTCTGCCGGACAAGCCACGGCACACAAGCCGCAGGCAGTGCAGTTCTCCCGGCCTTGCTCATCGCGTTTCAACACGTGCCAGCCGCGGTAAACAGGCGCAAAAGGCCGGTTTTCCTTCGGATAGGAAACGGTGTTGGACTTGCGGAAAAAGTGTTTCAAAGTGGTCAACAAACCTTTCAGGATGGCAGGCAAATAGATGCGCTCCATGAAGGTCATTTCCTTATTAACTACGTTTTTTGAACGCTGAGTGAGTTGCATAGAGTAGAAATCGTTTGATGTGGTTTGAAGGGG
>DLXL01000573.1:0-738 GCA_003448025.1 Saprospirales bacterium
ATCTGAACCGGTGCTGGACTTAAGCCTGCATTGACAGTGCGAGAGCCGGTTCGACTGCTGAACTGAAAGGAGAACCGCTGGAGGTATTGGAGCTTTTCGATTTAATTTCACACCTGTTGAAAGAAGATTCCTGGGAGCAGGTGGTGTTTCTGGATCTGCATACAACCTCTGCAGAAGGGGGGCTTTTCAGCATTCCAACAGACGAGGGTAAAAGTCTGACATTGGCGCAACATTTGGGAGCGCCTGCTATCCTGGGTTTACAGGCAAGTGTGGAAGGAACGTTGCTGGGATTTGCCCAGACAGGAGGGTTCTTTTCTGATGAAGTGCATCTGCCAATGCCGGTATGCGTGGCGTTTGAATCCGGTCAAAACGATTCACAACAAGCCATATTCAGGGCTGCATGTGCTGTTTTACGGTGTATGAGGGCTGTCGGAAACCTGGGGAGCCATGATCTGGTAGACTTTATGGAAACCATTGCGCTGCCGATACTCACCACCGTGCCGCCGGTGGTTCATTTTAGATATGCCCACCACATCAATGAAAATGACGCATTCAAAATGCGCCCGGGGTATGTTAATTTCCAATCCATCCGTCAAGGAGAACATTTGGCAGACGATGTAAACGGGCCGGTACGGGCCCCTGAATCCGGATTGATTTTGATGCCATTATACCAGGCAAAAGGCTCCGATGGCTTTTTTATCGTTAGCTAGCAGCAGTACTTTCTCCTTAACTCAGCTC
>DLXL01000573.1:872-2970 GCA_003448025.1 Saprospirales bacterium
AATTCTCCTTAACTCAGCTCCCAAATCATCGCCTGCCGGTCGTCGCCGCCGGAAACCAGCCACTGATCTACCCAGCGTAAACAGTTGACAGACCGTGGGTGACTCCCGTATCGAAGGGTGTCAATCACCTTCAATAGTTCAAATGTTTGTGCATCCCAGCATTTAATGGTTCGGTCTCTGCTTGCTGTAATCAAAAACCGTCCGTCAGGAGAAAATGCAAGATCATTGATCGTATACATATGCGCCGGTTGGGCAGATAACTGTGTGAACTGGTCATTCACGTCCCAAACCCTCAACATAGCATCCCGGCCACCACTCACCAGATACTGCTCATCTGGAGAAAACGCGAGGGAAAACACAGAGCTCGTATGTGCAGCATGGATGGTTTGTCGGATGGCCAGCGTGTTCTCCTCTAAAATATAGATGTTGTGATCGCTGGCACCAATGGCAAGAAGACCTCGCTTTGGAGCATGTGCGATGCAGCGCAACGACACGTGCGCAAGTTGCAAACTTTCCAGACTCCTGGCCTCTGATGCAGACCAACGGGTCAGAAAACCATCGCCACCGGCGCTGTACACAAAATCGGAGCACAACAGCAAATCGAAAACACCTTTTTTGTGGTGTTGCAAATTGCGGGTTCTTTCAGGATATTCCAGGTCTATCCAGTGAATGCCGCCATTCATGTTACCGGCTACGAGTCGCGCTTTGTTGGGGAGACTGCACAAAGCGAAAATCTGGGTATCCACCGTTGCTACTACCCGACCCATTTCCGGATCGTCCAGGTGCCATTCCACGATCCAGCCATCTCCACCAGCCGTTAAAAAATGCCTCGGACTATGGCCTTGCGCCAGGGTGTAAATGGCCGCATTATGTCCGGTACAGGTGTGACGTTTTTGGATATGGATGGACATGAAAGCGTATGTTAGCCTGCAACAGGAAAGATCTGTGCCATGGCATAGGCAAAGATGGCAAAGAGGACGCTGCCAATCAACATGCCGAGTGCAGTGGCACGATCGCCACCGGTTTTCAGCATGAAAAATCCGGCTCCTATTCCTCCGAGGGCTAGCAGGTACCAGGGAATGAAATATTGAAGTCCGGCGGCAAGGGCAAAAACCAAAACAGTGCGTATCAGAATAGGTAAAATAGATTTCATGTTTGTAAAAGCTGTTTTTGTCGGTAGTTTGGAACAAAGGTAAATCGTGCTTGTCACTTCCAATATAACACCGGAAGACTTGTATGTTTCATTGAATGACGTACATTTGCAGTTCAATTTTTCAACCACAACGCACCTTAAACATGGGCAAAGGAGATCACAGAACAAAGCTCGGCAAAATCCGCCGTGGCTCAAATGGCAAAAGCCGCCCAAATCCACGCAAAGTTCGGGCTGCCATTAAAAAAGCAGCTTAATGGGTTTAAAGCATAAATGAGTCATCCCCGCACTTTGGAGATGACTCATTTTGTTTTTTACCCAAATGAAACCCCAATATCTTTTCATCCATTCATTGTAAAACATACTATGATGAAATCATTTTTCACCTCTGTATTGCTTCTGTGCTTTGCCGGAATGCTCCAGGCTCAATCCATCATCGGAACCTGGAAAACGGTTGATGATGAAACCAAAGAAGCTAAAAGTCACCTTCAGCTTTTTATGGGTGATGGGAAGCTGTATGGTAAGGTAACGAAATTGCTAAAATCTGCGCCAGACAAATTATGTGATAAATGCCCGGGAGAACGCAAAAATCAACCTGTTATGGGGATGATTCTGGTAGTGGATATGAAGGATAAAGGGGGCTATTTCCAGGGAGGTTCCATTCTGGATCCCGAGAAAGGCAAATGGTATGAATGTAAAATGTGGCTTAAAGAAGGCGACCCCAATGTGCTTGTGGTGCGCGGATATTTGGGGCCATTTTATCGCACCCAATACTGGTATCGGGTGAACTAAGGTTGCCAGGTTGCAGTTTTCCTTTACTTAAGATCACACTTGTGGAGGAGAAAATTTTGGATTTTTTTTTCATACTCCTTGCACACAATTAAAAGTCGCTGTATTTTTGCCGCGCTTTTAAAGCATTGGGTCATGGTGTAATGGTAACACAGCAGA
>DLXL01000176.1:0-1300 GCA_003448025.1 Saprospirales bacterium
AAAGTTGAGCAAATTTACCCGAACTGTTGGGCATTATTTGGTTGTTTGGAGGAAAATCTTTTGCCTATCTTTCAGGCTTTCCCACTGGGTGTATCGAAAACGAATACAATAACATGCCTCAATCCATTACTACTATATCTTTTTTTCGCTTTTCTTCCCTTCAAAGCAAACTCTGGGCCTTCGGGCAAATGCAGTTTGCACACCCGCATTTACACAAAATACCAGGCCTTCGATTCTACAAACTGATGGGCAGTGGGAAAGGTCATGGGTTCAATCCATTTCCTGACTGGGGTGTTTATACTTTACTGGCGGTGTGGGAAAGTGAGGCGGAGGCAGACCATTTTTTCTCAGAGGCTGCTGTTTTTCAACGGTATCGGACTCAGTCATCAGAACAATGGACACTCTACATGCATCCGATAAAAGCGAAAGGTTTGTGGTCTGGCGGAAACCCTTTCGAGCCCACTGATCACCTGGATACATCCAATCCGTTCATAGCCGTTATCACCCGTGCAACTATCAGGAAACGACACCTTTTTAAGTTTTGGGGCTATGTGCCTGTGTCAGAACGGCCCATCAGTGAAAGCCCGGGTTTGTTATATACCAAAGGGATAGGCGAAGTGCCGCTGGTTCATATGGCCACTTTCAGTTTGTGGGAAAATGAGGCATCGCTTCATGCGTTTGCCTACAAAAGTCAGGAACACCTCGGCGCTATTCAAAAAACCAAACAATTCCAATGGTATAAAGAAGAGATGTTTGCCCGTTTTCAGCCTTACAGATCCATAGGAACCTGGGGTGGGCGTAATCCATTGGAAGGAAGGCTGTCATCTGCTAACGGCTAAGCCTGCGCATCAGCGCGCCAAGAAATGGACGTTTGGGGAACCCATTGATAATGTGGAAATCCTCTGCAAAAGTGGTTTCATCGTCCAAAAAGGCTAATATTGTTGGAGGAGTGTTCTTTTGGTACATGGTATGAAATAGCGCAGGTCCATCATGGTTGTTTCGGTACAGCACATCCAGGAATAACGCATCATACAAACGAAACTTTGGCGAGATGATTCCATTGCCGGGAGACTTGCCACTTTTGAGGTTTTGAACCACTTTTTGGGCGTTTTTCTCACAGTTTTTAAAGGAATACCCGCTGGAAGGTTTGACCCACCCACCACCTGTGCCAATGCGAAGGTGGTTTCCAACCGAATATTGCTCAAAAGGAAAATCAGTCATCGGGACTATTCCTTTTTCTGTCTCTGTCACTTCAAATTGTTTCAGCCCCAAAATCTCTTCCATGTAGCGCTGCAGCATC
>DLXL01000176.1:1422-3442 GCA_003448025.1 Saprospirales bacterium
CGTCGGCCTCCTGAAGCAGATCTCTGGTAAAGAGGGTGAACTCCACCAGCGCCTCTCGTCTGTTTAAGGGCAATACATAGGTGAAACTGGTGCTGTTTTGATAGAGCAGCCGGTAGTCCATCATGGTAAAACGCTCCGGATCAAAAAAATCATCGGGCGTTTTGATCCACCATCCTTTGAAGTGCTGGAGCAAACGGGTGTATTGCTGACCATCGGTATAAAACTCAGGAGGTATCCTGCTGTCAAAAACATACTCAGCCTCATATTGACCTTTTGTGGTGGTGATTTGAAGCGGCGCCCCCTTGCTTACCTGCAGTACTTCTTCCTGAATCCAGGTGATGCCAGAATGCTTGCTAAGGGTTTGTTTGGCGTGATTATAAAAATCCAGTCCGCGCAGTATTTTGTAGCGATATGGGCTTATGTCAAGCGGGATGTTTTCCCCACCGCCATAAAAGTTTCCTGTCGACCAACTTGTCAAAACGATGGAGTCCCAAAGACCATCTCCTTTCTCCCAAAAACACCAGGTACGGTCATTTTGATCTTTGGCATCTTTATCCAGAATTAAGATCCTTTTGTTTGCAAAAACAGGATCGGCTTGCATGGCTAATGCCAAATGCAACCCTGCAGCACCCGCTCCAATGATGGCATAATCATACATGTTGTAAACAAAAGAAAAAGCCAAAGAAAATGGCTTGTGAAGAAAAGTGATGCAATGGTAAGCTGTTTCTTTCTTCCGGAATCTCCTGTTGCACCAAATATTGAAGCATCCAGGCCAATACAAACCAGGATATGAAATTTTGCAATGGAGCGTAGCCAATATCCCAATGCCAGAAATCAAACACCGGCGCCAAAGGCTCAATCAGATAATCCAGGGCAACCATCAGGCTACCTCCCAACAAGGCAGATGCATGTCGGTTGGAAACAACGCTTCTGCTCAGGTATGCACTTGAAAAGGTAAGCACCACCCAATTGATACCAATCATGAACGGAACGCCCAGGAATTTTGGACCCAGGTTTTCTCCATAGTGGTAATCTCCAAAAAACCAGCCAAATTGTACCCCAAGGGTTTCAGCAATAACGCCTGCCAGAAAAGCTGCCGACCAGATCGCCACACTTTTCCAGCCATTTTTCGGAGGGAAATTCCAAAGCAAAAGCAAGGCCCCCATGAGCAGATTAAATGGAGTTTTAGGTAAAAACCATTCGCCTTTCCCCAGATAAATCCCGATCATTCCTGAGATCGTAACCAGCCAAATCAAGAATATGGAAATTTTGATTTTGGGGTTGATTGCCATAAAATTAAGTGCTTGCTGGATCATGAATGAGCAGTAAGAGAAGCAGTGATTTTGGCAGATAACAAACAAAGTGGGATGCCTCCTCCAGGGTGCACCGAACCCCCGCAGAACAACAATCCTTTGATATTTGAGGTGAAATTGGGATGTCTGAGAAATGCTGCAAACTGGCTGTTGCTGGCTGCACCATATAGAGCACCTCTGTAGGAACTGGTTCGCTGTTCAATGAGTGGGGGAGTAAGCACATCCTCCGCTTCAATCAACGGGCCAATGTCTATACCCAATATCCGATGGAGTTTACGGATTATATTTTCTCTGGCCGTTGCTACCAGTTGATTCCAGTCCTGACCGTAATCACCGGGAGCATTGATCATCACAAACCAGTTTTCACCGCCAGCAGGGGCATCTGAAGCATCTTCTTTGCTCGTGATATTGAAATAAACCGTAGGGTCTTCATGTAGCGTCTTTTGGTCAAAGATGCTGGCAAACTCCTCCCTGTAATGGTCGCTGAAAAAGATATTGTGCAAATCCAATTCGGGGAAAATATGTCGCACTCCCCAATAGAAGATGACGGCTGAACTGGATCGCTCCTGCTGCAAAGTGCGCTCGGGATGCTTTTGGCCGGGTAACAGTTTTTTATAGGTGGTATAGATATCCATATTCGATACCACCCAGTCGGCAAAATGCTGCTCATTACCCACCTGTACCCCGATAGCTTTCCGGTTTTTCAC
>DLXL01000176.1:3591-6930 GCA_003448025.1 Saprospirales bacterium
CAAAATGAAACTGTACCCCTTTCCGCACAGCCAAATCGTACAGACTCATAGGAATTCGGTGCATGCCTCCTTTGGGGAAATAGGTGCCAAGACCTAGTTCCAAATGGGGGATCATCGACATAATTCCCGGGGTTTTATAGGGCGATGAACCATTATATGTGGCATACCGGTTGAAGAGTTGTACCAAATGAGGCTCTTTCAATCGCTGCTCATTTACTTCATTCAAACTGGCATATACGTCCAGTTGCCACATTTGCAGGAAAGAACGGAGTGTTTCGGCCGACAAATAAGTGCTGACCTTATGCAGCGATTTTTCTAAAAAAATACCTGAGGTCAGGTCATATTTCTTCCGGCTTTTGTTCAGATATTGGGTAATGGTATCGGCCCGAACCCCAAAGGTGGCAGCAGCTATTTCGGCAAACGATTTCTGATCTGCAGGGGCAAAAAAGCGCTTGCCATCCTCCCAGAAATAATGACAAACCTCCTCCTTTTGGTCATATTGAAAATGGTCTTCCGGATTTTCACCGAATAATTGAAATAACTCGGTAACCAAATGAGGAAGGGTGAACAGCGATGGTCCCGCGTCAAAGCGATAGCCATTAATCTCAAAGGCGTGTAATTTACCTCCGGGATAGTTGTTGGCTTCAAATACCTGTACGTCCATTCCCTTAGCCCTGAGCCTCAAGGCGGAGGCCAGGCCGGCAATTCCGGATCCTATAACAATTGCAGTTGGCATTTTTTCTTTGTTATTGACGACGGGGATTCTAAACTTCGTTCATCAGCACCATTAAACGGCCATTTTATAAAAAGGTTGGCAGGTATTACCGCTTTAAAGACGACTGACGGTACAAACCATGATTACATGGCGCTTCCATAAATCAGGAGGCGCAAGAAGATTTCCGGATCATTTCAACTATCTTTGTAACCTGTAACTTAAACTTACCCTCATGTCAAAAAAACATTTCTTCTGGTACCTATCCCTTTTCATTGGAATCCTGATTGGATCATTTGTTATTTATGCGTTTTCCACATCTGATACGCCTAGATCAGCAAAAAATGCGATGCCGATGTGCCACAGCGTAGATGAATTCGCAGCCTTTGCAAACGATCCTTCTTTCGTAGCCGCACACCCGGCGCCACTCCCGGTTGAGGCGGTACACCAGGGGAAAATGGTTGATTTCCCGGTGGAGGGTGGTCCCAATGGTCGCGGTTTCCTGATGATGGCCCATGGAAATACGAATAAATATTTACTCCTGTTCCATGAATGGTGGGGGTTAAATGACTACATCAAAAACGAAACAGCTATGTGGTGCCATGAATTAGGCATTAATGTATTGGCCCTCGACCTCTATGATGGCAAGGTGGCTGCCACCCCGGAAGAAGCCGGAAACCTGATGAAAGCCAACGATCCTGCTCGCTCAGAGGCTATCATATTAGGTGCAGCGAAAGCTTTAGGTGATAAAGCAGATTTCCGGACGATGGGCTGGTGCTTTGGCGGCGGCTGGTCTATGCAGGCTTCCCTGTTGCTAAAAGATAAGGTAAAAGCCTGTGTGATGTATTACGGAATGCCGGAAAGCGACCTGGACAAACTCAAATCACTTTCAAGCGATGTGCTCTTTATCCATGCTACCCAGGATCAGTGGATCAACGATAAGGTAGTGGCCAAAATGGAGGAAAATATGAAAGAGGCAGGAAAAACAGTTACTGTGCAACGTTTTGAAGCCAACCATGCGTTTGCCAATCCAAGCAGCCCCCGTTATAACGAAACTGCCGCCAAAGCTTCCCGTGTTGCTGTAAAAACCTATCTAACAGGGAAATAAAGGGATATGGGATATGAGATATTTGTTCTTGCCGCGCATAGAATCATATCTCATATCTCATATCTCATATCTCATAACTCATCTCTCCATTCGCGCTTTAATGGTGGATGGTGATACGCCTAAATCTTTGTTTATTTGTATATGTGGGAACTGGCAGCGCAGTCCAATTTTAATGATGGCCAGATGGTGTATGGCATGGTCATACACGAATACCAGTTCTCTGCCCAAAGTGCTTTGGTAACTTGGACGGTCCTCGAATCCAAATTCGGCTACAAAATCAAGTTTTTCTGAAGGATCTAACTGCTCCAGTTTTTCTGCAAAGGATTCAATTGCCTGCCGGGCAATACCGGGGGAGTCTTCAAACAACAGGTTCCGCTCACGCGAAGCATAATCTACCCTTCCTTCCGGCCTTCCTTTTTCCAGACAAATGAAAAATTCCAGAATATGCCTGAAATGTTGCCCAAGGGTACTTCCATCGTATTCATCAAGAGGCTGGCGGTATTCATGCGGTTCAATTTGGCCTAATAAGGCACTGATCTGCTGAAGTGTATTCAAAAGGGCGGCTTTTACTTCCATGGCAAAACGGTTTCGAAAAACTTTGTGCGGTAAAAATAGATACGATTCCTTGCATCTCGCAGATTCCACCCACTTTTGCATTCGCTTGTCTGTACGCAGACGTATTCACTCATGGCATCTATACTTCCTCCACCTTTTGTACGGCAGATGCAAGCTATTCTCGGCGAAGAATGGCCACGTCTGGAATCTGTGCTTCAAACGGCTCCTCCGGTGAGTATCCGAATAAATCAGTCCAAACATTGGGCAGCTGGAAAAAGCGTGGTTGAACTTGGACAATGGGACATGGAGATAGGGCGCCGAAAATCAGATCAGTCTGTTACCACGCCTGAAGCATTGGATATAGCTGCCGTTCCCTGGTGCCCCAATGCTTTTTACTTGCCATTGCGCCCAACTTTTACGCTGGATCCGGCTTTCCATGCCGGCGCTTATTACGTTCAGGAAGCATCATCCATGTTTGTGTCTGAAGCAGTTCGGCAAACCGTGGATCTCAGCAAACCCCTGAAGGTACTGGATTTATGTGCAGCACCAGGCGGTAAAAGCACCTTGCTGGCAAATCTGTTGTCAGATGCAAGTTTATTGGTTTCCAATGAAACCATTCGCGCCCGCACAGGATCCTTGCGGGAAAATATGGAGCGCTGGGGGCATCCCAATGTGGCCATTACCAGCGCCGAAGTGGAAGAATTTGTAGCCTTGGAAGACTGGTTTGATGTGGTAGTTGCAGATGCCCCTTGTAGCGGGGAAGGTTTGTTCCGAAAAGACCCGGAAGCCATACAGGAGTGGTCGTTGCCGCACGTAGATTTCTGTGCATCCCGGCAAAAACGTATTCTTGCTGCAGCCGTGAAAACCCTGGCGCCCGGTGGCGTTTTACTGTTTAGTACTTGTACCTATAACAAACAGGAGAACGATGGAAATTTGGAATGGCTGATCCGGGAGTTCCCATTGA
>DLXL01000176.1:7040-8117 GCA_003448025.1 Saprospirales bacterium
TGATCCGGGAGTTCCGATTGGAGCTGCTTACGCTGAATATTCCGGCCTCCTGGGGTATCGTTACCACTGCAAAGGGGGGGTATCAGTTTTATCCGCATCATCTGCAGGGAGAAGGATTTTTTATGGCAGTTTTCCGGAAAAAACCAGGAAATGCTTCCAGACACCATCCACCTGCTTCTTTTAAATCGTTGAAGCCGCTGGGCAAAGCGCTGGTGCCACAAGTGGAAGCATGGCTCCGGCCGGATGCCCGGGCCCGGTTTTTTCAAACACCGGCAGGCGAAATTCTGGCTTTGCCCGAAAAACTTGAACAGGACTTTTTAATGCTGGATAAAACGCTGAAAACCAAATGGTTTGGGGTGAATATTGGCGAGTTTAAAGGAAAGGATTTTATCCCAAGTCATGCTTTAGCCCAAAGTATTTGGGTGTCGCCCGGGTTATCTTCAGCAAGTTTAACAGAAGAACAAGCATTGCTGTTTTTGAAAAAGGAAACCTTTGAACCTGAGGAATCCTGGCCGAAAGGCTGGGTATTGGCTACCTATCAGGGCTTGAACCTTGGGTGGATGAAAATATTGCCCAACAGAATGAATAATTACCTGCCGCAGGAACGAAGAATACGAATGGCTGTCTATTAGTCAACATCATGATCATGAAATTTCGCTACAGTCATTAAATTCTACGCTCCCTTCCAACTTCCTTTTCTACCTTTGCGCAATTACCCTTAGTTGTATTAGAATCACTTTGGCGCATTCAATCCCCGGCATGACAATAACTGCCGCTCAAATCGCAAATTATATCGGCGGCACAGTGGAAGGAGATTCCAATGCCTCTGTGTCTCGTGGAGCTCCTATAGAAGCCGCTCAAACCGGCGACTTTACGTTTTTGGACAATCCCAAATACGAGGATTATGCTTATTCCACCAAGGCTTCCATTCTGTTGGTAAACAACGATTTTAAGCCGGCTAAGCCACTTTCGCCAACCCTCATCAGAACCGCTGACGTTCGAAGCTCCCTGGCTATCCTGCTGAAAATTATTGATCAGGCTAATCATGCCAATGGTGCGGCTATTTCGGAAAAAGCT
>DLXL01000176.1:8256-10270 GCA_003448025.1 Saprospirales bacterium
GCCGGCTATTTCGGAAAAAGCACATATCCACCCCGATGCTAAAATTGGTGCAGGAACTGAAGTAGGCGTATTTTCAGTGATCGAGCATGGGGCCATCATTGGAAAAAACTGTAAAATATATCCACAGGTTTTTATTGGCAAAAATGCCAGGATAGGGGATAACTGTGTGCTGTTCCCCGGCGTTCGTATTCATTTTGACTGCGAGATTGGGAATGATTGTATCCTGCATGCCAATGCCGTTATTGGAGCTGACGGATTTGGATTTGCGCCACAAAAGGATGGTACCTGGTCCAAAATCCCGCAAGTTGGTAAGGTTGTACTGGAAGATCGAGTGGAAGTTGGCGCTTCCACCTGTATTGACCGGGCAAGTCTGGGAAGTACTATAATACGTTCTGGCGCCAAACTGGATAACCTGATTCATATCGCTCACAACGTCGAAGTAGGCCATAATACCGTACTTGCGGCTCAGGTTGGCGTTGCCGGAAGCACTCATCTTGGAAACAGTATGCGTGTGGGTGGGCAGGCTGGTTTTGCCGGCCATTTAAAAATTGCCGACGGTACTCAAATTCAAGCGCAAAGTGGTTTGGCTTCCAGTGTGGAACATCCTAATACAGCCCTTTTTGGAAGTCCGGCAATGGGATATCGTGACTTCATTAAGTCGCATGTGGTTTTCAAGCACTTGCCTGAATTGCAGCGAAAAGTAATGGAACTGGAGAAAAAACTCGCTGAACTTACCATTACCAAGTTGGATTAAACGTCCAGAGAGAGCCCGTTTTCTTTTAAAAAGGTTTCGCAAAGGGTTACCAGTGATGTAACTGGAGCCTCTTCCGTGAGCAACAATACCGGGCAATGTAGTTGTTGCAGCCATTCCATTTCTCTGACTTTACTGCGTAAAAAGGTGGCTTCGGGCTCGTCGTATGCGGCAGCCCAGGCACAAAATTTTTCAAATACACTATGTAAATCGCCACCAGGCTGGATTCGCTCCGCCCCATACCGCGTCATTTCCCGATCTTGTATACGTGCAATACGTGTTTTGGTTGGTAGCCAAAGATAAATGACCGCTTCAAATTTCGGGATAAATACATCACCCCAGCCGCATAAAGTGCCGGAGAGCACCCAGCTTGGACTTTGTGCCAAAGCATCACCTAGCAATTGCCTCCGGTGATCAGGATTTCGCCTTCGGCGATAGGGTAGATCATCTCCTGTAAACCAATGAAAATCATCGGTGTCGAAATGTGCAACATCCAATTGTTGGGCTAACGCATACCCCAGTGTACTAACGCCGGACCCCGGCGCTCCCATGATATGATAGCCCATCAGTTTTCTTCCGAAGGCAGAAGGTCATGTAGCACGCGCACCTGAAGTTGCATCAGGATGTTTTGCTTTCGCTCCAGTACGAGAATCTCAAAGGGCTCAATTTTAAAAGGATCGTTACTGGAAGGAATTCTTCCAAAGCGATTAAGAATCAACCCGTTAAGTGTGTTGTACTGTTTGTTTTCCGGGAACGGAACCGGCAAAAAGTTGTTCACGTCATGCAAAGGAGCAATGCCTGATACCGTGTAGGTGCCGTCTTCATTTTTATACACGGGAGCCACCTCATCATCGTATTCATCCTGTATTTCGCCTACCAGTTCTTCCAAAATATCTTCCATGGCAATCAGGCCTTCGGTGCCTCCGTATTCGTCTATAACCACGCCTACATGTATTTTTTTGCTTTGAAAATCCTTTAACACACGATTCAGTTTGGCAGAATTATAGACATAATGTACCGGGCGCATCATATCCCGCAAACTCCATTCACCACCTTTGGTTATAGCCTTAAAGAGATCTTTGGCAAACACAATGCCCAATAAGTTATCTATATCATCTTCATAAACGGGAATTCGGGAGTAGCCGTTTTCATGAATGGCGCTTATAATTTCCTCTTTAGGTGTATCGATTTCAAGGGCAAAAATGGTTTTACGTGGCACCATTACTTGCTGTGCGGTCAGTTCAGAAAAGTCAAAGGCATTTC
>DLXL01000176.1:10426-17188 GCA_003448025.1 Saprospirales bacterium
GATCTGAAAATTGTCCTCCTTGATAGCGCCACTTGCCTGACTTTGTTTCATGAGCAACCTGAGTTCATCAGCACTGTGTGCCTCATGCTCATCAGCTGGCTGAATGCCTACAGCTTTGAGGATTCTGTTAGCGAAGCCATTTAATACCCAAATAAACGGTTTGAATACCAGGAAAAAAGCCCGCATAGGTAGTGAAACGAACAGGGTAGTTTCTTCCGGCTTCCGGATGGCAATGGATTTTGGCGCCAATTCGCCAAACACAATGTGCAACACGGTAATGAGGGCAAATGCAACAGGAAGAGCAATTTGATGCGCCGTTTCTTCAGGCACATTCATGCCCAATCCGTGAAAAATGGCGATCAATATTTTGGATACCACTGGCTCACCAATCCAACCAAGGCCAAGGCTTGCAAGCGTTATGCCCAACTGTGTAGCAGACAAATAAGCATCCAGATGGTTCAGGATGTTTTGTGCCACCTTGGCCATCTGATTCCCTCCCTTAGCGCGCAACTCTATCTGAGAGTAGCGCACTTTCACAATGGCAAACTCTGCAGCAACGAAGAATCCATTTAAAAATACCAGGAAAAAGGTAATTAATATGTCAAATACCATGAATGCGAAGGTTTACCACTGAAGCCACAATGTTGAGCAGTGATGAAGTGGGCGAAGAGAATTTAATTATTAGACTTGTTGCGATGCTGGATAAAAGAAAATTTGGCCACATCGCGCAAACAGTACTACATCGCAACAAGGCTATTGATGATACGCGGTGTTATGCGTCATTACAGTAGCACATTTGGCACATGGTGTGGCAGCTCCGGAGCCACCTTCACAGCCTTTTGGGCAAGTGTAATGCCAAACACCTTTGGCATTTTGAGGTGGTTCATCTTTTTTAGGCGCGGTTGCGGCTGTGGCGCCAGGATTGCTTGCCGGGGCTGCTCCTGCAGGTTGCTGCGCTGCTCCATGATAGGTCTGATTATGTGTCAGGGTAGTACCACATTTGGCACAGGGTGTAGCCGCTCCTGCTCCACCAGCGCATCCTTTGGGGCAGGTATAGTGCCATACACCGGCTGCATTTTGAGGTGGTTCGGCAGTTGGAGCAGCGTTAGCAGCAGGAGCCGCTAATGGATCTGTTAATCCAGGTGTAGTTGAGCTTGTTTTACCTACTGCTTCTTCAGTTGCCAGTGTGGCGCCTTCAGATGGGGTGCTGTCGTTAGAACAGGCTTGGCTCAGAATGGCTAAAACGGCGGCAACGGCCAGAATATGGAAATGCTTTTTCATAATGAAGGATCAATTTGCCTGCAAAAGTAGTTGTAATATTTTTTTAGATACACTCTAATCATTATTTCGCTTTAAATGACACGGCGCAGCCACCTCCGGCGGCAAGACTTAAATTCAGCACATCACCTCTTTTTACCGTTGTTTTGCGGATGCTTACAGGATATGGATTGTCTTTCCAGTGCGCCCCTTTTCCATCTGAATAAATGGTTGCTTCATATTCCTTGCCAGGCATCAAAAAGTCCAGGGTGGCTTTGAACTGGTGTGGGTTTTCATCCGTGATGCTGCCCAAATACCAGTTCTGGGAGCCTTTTTCTTTGCGAACTACGGTCATATGGTCTCCAATAGATGCCTGAAGTATTTTGGTGTCGTCCCAATCTACCGGCACATCGCGGATGAACTGGAATACATCCAGCCGCTTCTCATAATTCTCAGGCAGATCAGCGGCCATTTGCAAAGGACTGTACAACGTTACATAAAGTGCCAGTTGCTTGGCTACCGTGGTATGCACTATCTCCGTTTTTTTAGGATCATAGGTGCTCATGCGAACCTCAAAAATGCCGGGCGTGTAGTCGATCGGGCCACCTAAGCTGCGGGTAAAAGGCAATATGCATTCGTGTTCAGGAGGATTTCCGGAACTCCAGGCATTAAATTCGTTTCCCCGGGTAGCTTCGCTGGCAAGCCAGTTGGGCCATGTGCGATGCCAGCCACTGGGCCGAACCGGTTCATGCATATCCACCATGATTTGGTTTTGGGCGGTACGCTCGGCCACACGCAGATAGTGGTTGTTCATCCACTGACCATCGTGCCATTCTCCGCGGGGAATGATCTTGCCTACATAACCGGTTTTCACGGAATTTTGTCCGTTTTTTTTCATATATGCACAGGCAGCATCCATTTGCCGCTCATAACTGGGCACAGCAGAGGAGGTTTCATGGTGCGCAATAATCTTCACCCCTTTCTCTTTGGCATACCGACTAATCCGATCCATATCGAAATCAGGATAGGGTTTGGTAAAGTCAAACACCTCGTCTTTTAATTTGCCAAACCAGTCTTTCCAACCGGTGTTCCACCCCTCTACCAGTACGCCATCAAAGCCATATTTGGCGGCAAAATCCACGTATCGAAGTACATTGTCGGTGTTTGCCCCGTGTTTGCCCTTAACCTCTCTGCCGGTAGCAGCCATCATATCTGCCGTAGCTTCATAATCCCAGGTGGACAATCCCACGTGCATTTCCCACCAAACCCCCACGTATTTCTGAGGCTTGATCCAGGAAACGTCGGGAATCTTGCAGGGCTCGTTGAGATTAATGATGAGCTTGGACTGCAAAATACCGGCTGCATCCTTGCTGAGGAGAATCACGCGCCAGGGGGTATGGAAAGGAATGGTATTAATGGATTTAACGGTTGAATCTGCTGTTGAAATCAAAAAGGCCTTGAATTTCAGGCTTTTTACATCTGTTTCCAGATGCAAGGCCCCAAAATCTGCCAGTGCAGCCTCTGCAATGGCCAGGTGGGTGCCATCAGCCGTGCGCATGGTGATTGGGGTTTGTGTGTTTTTCATCTTCACGATATGCTGGGTAGCAATGGCGTACTCCTTATTATAGGATGCGCAATCTATGGCGCTGATCTTACTGGTAGAGTACACGTGCTCGTTGGAGTCAAAATCGCCCGGTATCCACCACGCAGTATGGTCGCCGGTCATCTGGAATTCCGTCAATTCATCGGTAAAGGTGAGCCTGCGACTCTCTACGTCTTTCATTAAGAAATCATATCGAAAACCAATACCATCATTGAATACGCGAAAAACGATGGCTACCGCGGAGCCCAACTGTCGATGGCCCAGGGTATACCGCAGTTCGTTGTAATGATTGCGGATTTGAGCCACTTCACCCCAAACCGGTTTCCATGTTTCATCAAAAGTGCTGGTAGTGGCATTAAGTAAGGTGTAGCCGCTTTGTAAATCAGCTTCTCTGGCCTGAAAGCCCAATCTCGACCAGTCTACAATGGTTTTACCATGGAAACTGATCTTGTAAAATGGCTCTCCGGTTTTGTTGAGTCCTATGCTAACCGCTACCTTCTTATCAGGAGAATTTATAGAACGCAAAGTGTTTTGGGTGGATGCCAAAAAGGGCAGCAGCAGGAGCAGAAAGAGAAAATGTTTCATAGACAATTATTTGTCGGCAAAAATGAAGGGTAATATATTGAATCACAAAGACACAAAAGCTCTTGTTTTTGGTGTGTCTTTTATGACTTTGTGCACACTACTGAACATTTTGGTTTCAGACCTATAAAGTTTCCAAAAACCTTATAGGTCTGAAACCAAAATGTTCAGTAGTATGGACTTTGTGGTTCGTTTATGGTGTACCGGGTCATGAAAAAGCTACTCAGTAATAAGCAAATATGCTAGAATCATGCGCATTTTGAAGGTGTGTTCCATTAGATACTCAAAATTATGCTATTGAAAATGGGAATATGATGGATACACCCATGATTGAAATCATCGTAAATGCTGAGTATAATCTTGGCTGTTTTAATTGGAAAACTATCTCTTAACCAACTAAAAACATGTAAAATTGCATTATATTTGACTGCTTGCACCATGTATCCAATTTTCTCTTTCACCATCATTCGACATTGGTTTTTCTTTTGTTTGTGGGTAATGATGGCCTTCACACTTTCCGCTCAGGAAGCCCAGCCTGTACGCAACAAAACATCTTCAGGTATCCGTGCCGGGTTTAATGGAAGTTTGATCTACCCCGGGTTCAGAGGTGGGCTGGAGTACCCGTATAAACGCATAGAATTTACCAGGTATAGAGGAAAAAAAACGCCAAAAACACGGATTAAAGACCGACTCCTGACTACTGAATTTGGATATTATCATCATCCTACTTTTCATGATAACTTATACCTGTTGTTCGGCTATACCTTGCGCAGGAGCAAGGCTAACAGGGTGTATTGGGAGTTTGCACCGGCATTGGGTTATAGTCGCACCTTTCTGGGGGGCGAAACATACCGGGTAAACCATCAAACCGGAGTGGTAACCAGAGTGCGCTGGCCGGGATATCATTATGCTATCCTATCGCTTGGAGGTGGCCCCGGGAAGGCATTCACCCCACGGTTGTCAGGCTATTCCCGTTTATCTGTATTGGTGATGGCGCCCAGTAATAACATTGTTTACGTCCGCCCAACGCTCGAAGCCGGTATCATTTGGAAACCTGAACATTTCCTGACCACAGAACCTCGTATCCTTACACGCACTAAAGGCAAGAAAAAATGAGAAAATACATCTTGTTGCTCAGCACCGTTTTTACCCTTGGCTCTTGTTTTCGGGAAGAAATTACCTTTTCCACAGATGCCAATGATGTTTTTTTTGTGGAGCACGATGGTGCTTCCATGAGGGTACAAGTGCGCGGAAATACCCTAAGTAAATCCTTTTTAATCATTGTTCATGGCGGACCAGGAGGGAGTAGTTATAAGTATATGACCAGTCAAATGGAAGAAATGGTGCATCCTGAAACGGCGGTCGTTTATTTCGATCAGCGCAATGCCGGAGGTTCACAAGGAAATAATAATGTAGATTACGATGATCTGGAGCAATATGCTTTGGATTTGAGGGATGTTATCCAGGTGCTTAAAAGTAGATACGGATCAGATATCAGCCTTTTCATATTGTCCAAAAGCTTTGGTGGCATGGTGGCTTGCCAGTACATGACCAGGCCCGATCGAACAGATGAAAATATCAAAGGCTGGATTTATGCAAATGCAACACACCATTATCCGCTCAACGACAGTCTGAGCCATGCCATGTTGCTTCGTGAAGGCCGGAAAAATATTATTGCTGGATATAATACAAGCAAATGGCTGGATATCGTTGACTACTGTGAAAAGATCGCGTCTCCTTTTTCCTTTGAGCAGTCCCTGAAAATCAGCTTGCTGGCTCGTCGTGCACTCTCTATTGTACAAGGGGTGGAACAATATGATGAAAATCCAATCTGGGACAACCTTTTTTCCGAACATATTCCCCTGACCAACTACTATTTGGGCAGAACGAATTCTCTGGATCGTAAATTCCATAGATCATTGCATACAATCGGATTTAGAGAAGAATTGTCGCAGGTAACCGTGCCTATACTGGTTTGTGCAGCCAGGCATGATTTCCTGTGCCCCAGCGAACTGGAGGAAGATTTTTTTGCGAGAGTAGGCTCAACGGATAAAAAATATCTGATGTTTGAACGGAGTACGCATTTTTTTGAGGAGCAGGAAAGCTATTTGGCTGCTTTTGTAGCATTTATTCTGGAGCATCGCTAATCTTTGTGCGGTGGTTCCCAGTCAAATCCTTATCCGTGGATATTATCTCCTGTTTGTGCTCTTACCCTGGTCTTTGGATACTGACCTGGGTTTCGGGCACATGCTTTTGCCGGCAGAGCCTCTGATGGCGTTGCTCTCGGTGGGTGTGCTCATCTCGGTACTAAAAAGTGATGTTAGCCTCCTGTTGCAACGTAACCGGGCATTTCCTTATCTTGCTTTAGGATATACAGGATGGTTGGCTATCAGTGCATTATACTCCACAATGCCTGGAGTCTCCTTCAAGTACTTGCTTGTTGAGGCTACACATGTCTGGGTTTTTGGGATCGGGTTTTGGCTGTGGCCCTCGCTTTGGCAGCGTTGTTTGTATTGGATGGGGATTTCTATGACTGGTTTGGCTGTATACGTATTGTTGCATCATGCCACCTATCATTTCCGGCCTGATCAGGCTAATTTGGCGCCCATGCCATTTTTCCCGGAAAGTAATATCTGGGCTTGTTTGCTGGTTATGCTGCTTTTTTGGTGGATATCTGTGTGGAAAAACCGAGGTCTACTCCACTGGTTCCAGGGAATTATCTGGATAATAGCATTGTTTTTTTCGGGTAGCAGAGGCGCCTGGTTGTCTGCCTGGCTGGCGATTGGCGCAGGGGTCATTGGCTGGGCTTCCTTTCGTGCAAAATGGCTGGTTTGGGGTGTTTGGCTTGCCGGAATAGTCATCGGCGCCTGGGTGTTATCCACCCGGACCGGATATGTATCGGAACAGGAGCGTATAAACCGTTGGAATTGTGCCTGGCGCATGGCTGAGGCACGCCCATTCCTGGGCTTCGGGCCGGGTACGTTTCAGTTCCAATATATTCCCTTTCAACAACCAGACCAGATGACCCGCATCAGTCTGACATCCCCACTTATGGAAAGAACACCATCTAGTTATGGCAGGGGCGGCGGCGCGCATTCAGAATTTGCCAGAGCCTTATCTGAAACTGGTCTGGTGGGGCTGGGGTTTTGGCTGGCACTTTTTGGCCTGGGAATGGTCAGAGGGTTTCAGGCACTACGGCAAAATAAGGAGGTTCAATGGGGTTTACTTGCGCTGGGGAGTTTTCTGTTGCATGGCCTGGTCAACGATTTTTTACATAATGGTACTGTGGCAGCATTGGTACTGGGAACGCTGGTTTACTT
>DLXL01000005.1:0-1789 GCA_003448025.1 Saprospirales bacterium
CCGTCCACCGTAAGCCGTCAAAAATCCCGATATTTGCCGCATGATTGACTTTCCGGATTTACACGATGAGGCGCCCGAGGCGCCGGTTTCTTTTCATTTTGAAGATGTTCAGTTTGAACTGCCCGACGAGCAGCGTCTGAGCGATTGGCTTCAAGCGGTGGCCGAAACGGAGGGCAAAGCGTTTATTGAAGTGCAATACATATTTTGTTCAGATGAAAAACTGCGCGAAATGAACGTGGAATACCTCGACCACGATTATTATACCGATGTGATTACCTTCCCTTATTCAGACGATGCCGTACACGGCGATGTGTTTATCAGCTACGACCGGGTGCTGGATAATGCACAGCAATTGCAAGTGCCTTTTGAACAGGAATTGTGCAGGGTGCTGGTACACGGCGTATTGCATCTCTCCGGTTATGCGGATAAAACCGAAGCCGAAGAAAAGGTAATGCGCGGGAAAGAGGATTTCTATTTGAAACGTTTGTTCGGGTAGGTCTGCTACGAAAGGGTTTCCAGCATTTGAATAAAATCGCCAGCAGGGAAAAGTCGTATTTCCTTCTCTGTTAGTTCGTACCTGATAGGCTGGAACTGGCCCGCTTTATACCAGAATATTTGATTGCTGACCGATCCAGGCCCTTCCTGATTCATGCCATAGATGGCAGGTATCAGTTTATTGATGGCCTCTACTACCTTAATACTGTCAATTGGGTAAACAATAACTGAATGACGGTGCGGAATACCCACAAGCGCTCCTTGCTTTCCCAGCACCTGAGGCATATTTTCCAGGTCGAATACCACATTTGGCGTGAAAAAATGGTCGCTGTTGAAGAACCATATATTGAAGTCGGAAAAAGTTTCCTGGCTGGGCTTTACCGGGTAGTTCTTCCGGATATTTTGCTGGCCAATCTCTAATAACTCGTCCAGGGTTTTGCCCCAGTTTTCCGCCTGAACAGGTTGGACATTCATGATGCTATGAGGCAGGTCAAATACCAGCATCGCATAGACATCGTCTGAAAAGTTTTTGCCTATAACATGTTCTTTACCAATTTGTTGTACATGGCTATCAGGGTATAGTCTGACTCCAAGATAGTGCTTAATCTTGTCAAAATTCGCAACATCCTCCTTGAATTCCACTTCAAACTGCCTGGCTTTTTTGAGTGTTTCAAAATGATCATTTACAATAGCCGGATACAGTCCTAAGGCATTTTGCTTGCAGGATTGTGCCAGGTTGACCAGGCCGAGTTGTTTAAATCCAAACTGATCGTTTTCTACTTCTATTACTCCATCTCCCCAGGTAAAATTCAGGTTTTGAGCTTGAAAATACCGGTTTACAGTCTCCTCAAAGTGTTGGAATTCTTCAGGGGTAAACCAGGATGCCCAGGACGGGACTTGTGGCAGTGACGACTTTTTTTTGAAAAAGGAGAACATGTAGTTTATGTGGTTAAAATTATTCCAATATCAAATGTACACCTGCGATAACAAAGTACACCCACCCAATGTACATAATGGTGTAAAAGAGGCCATACCCGGCACTAGGCAATAGCCGGTTTTTGCAGTGGGGCGCATGTTTAAATACCATCAGCATGGAACGAAAAAATACCCAATACAGCATGGCCATGAAGGCCAAAACGACTGTCCACAATACTACTCCGAAAAACCACAAAAACACCCAAATGAGTATAGTGGCAATGAGCCAAAAGACTACGCTCAATATTATGCCGCCAATACCGTCTCCAACATCCAGCCAGTCGGCGCCAGAGGCGCCTTCTTCCAGATTTGGGTATGT
>DLXL01000005.1:1931-5176 GCA_003448025.1 Saprospirales bacterium
TGTTGTCTTGTTCAACCGATCCCTTAGCGTTTCCATGCTGTTTTTTAGCCGGACACCACGGTAAAGTCCGCTTGTCAGGAATAGAAAAAAGGCAGCAGATAAAATGGTGGTAGAGGTTAGTGCATTGTGATACAAGCTGTTATGCTGACCCAGCCCTAAAAGCCAAACACCACTAATAGTCAATCCCGCAACCCAAATGGTTACGTAAAAAACCATGCGTATATCTATATAGGGCGGTTTTTTCATTCTCTTACCACTTTTCCCAGCGCCAGTAGGGGTGTTCAACAATAGCTAATCTTCTGGCTTTTAGGGTGTTGCGTAGTTGATCTACCTGAGTAGTACTTTTTTTAGGAATAATAAAATGAGAGCCAATATTCAATTTGACATAAAAGTAAGCAGGCGTTTCTTCCACTTTCTCCACCTGCGATAAAAAGAATTTTCCTTCCATGTACTGGTCATTGGAGTAAATGGCATCTTCCTGAATATCAAGGTTTATGATAGCACCAATACGTTTGGCATAGTTTTCCCGAATGAACTTTTCGTAGTGTTTTTTATATCGGTATCTGAAATATTGCGGAAACCATAGTTCGCCGGCAATGGCACACAAGCCCATTATTACGGCTGCATACACTTTCCCGGAAGCATATAAATAAACGCCCAGAGAAATAGTAATCAGCAGCAGAACAATCCGCTCATTTTGCAACTTTTTACGGATTGTTGGCGATTGAGATACCGTAAAAAGGTAATAATCCAGGTAGTCTTCTGCGCTCAGGGTGTATTGTAGTTTCATGTGTTGTGTTATCCGGCTTCAAATATAGGTTAATTCAAGATAACCGCCCATGTTTCACCATTTGTATTACACACAAAAATCGCCTGCCCGGTCTATTCCGGACAGGCGAATAAATTCAATCCTATTTTATTGATCCCTTGTGGTCGGTTATTCAAACGTATACAAGTACTTGTACACGTCTCCGTCGTCGTAAGTCAGGGTAGTGGAAGTTGGGTAACCCTGGTTATCTAAAGTATAGGTCCAGTTTACATACCAGCCGGTGCTACCGGTATACTTGGAGGGCAGGAGTTTGTTGGCTTTTCCGGTAAACTTGTTGGGGCAATTGAACTGTTCCCAATTCAGGTTGGATTTATCCGCCGGCGTATCACTGTATTCCCAGGTGCCGCCCCAGTCGAAGACACCATTCCGGTACACTTTATAGGCGATCATATTGCCTTTGCTGTAAGTGTATTCATACACATACACATCGCCATTACTGTCGGTTCTGGTTTTTTTGGTCATATACCCGTCGTTGTTGTACTCAAAGGCGAAGGTCTGACCTGTCACGGAGCTTTGGTTGTACTGAGATACTGCTATGCCCTGTGTCACGTATCCTTTCTCATTGAGCTTACCGGTAAAACTGAATACTTCGCGGTTCTCAGTGGTGCGCCACTCTTTGACTTTTATCTCGTTGCCATTATACGTGATAGTGACTACATCTGAATCATCCGCAGATTTAATTACGCGCCCTTGTGCGTCGTATTCAATAGCAATAAAATCGCTTGCTTTGTTTGCATTAGTCATTTTGACCAGTTTTTTGCTGGTTTCAATAACGGGGTCGTCTTTCTTGCAGGCGCTGAGTAAAACAAGGAGAGACAAGCCAAAAATGGTGATGTTTTTCATGATGCATTTTGGTGAAGCGGGGGTTCAAGGGCGATTTTTACCGCAGAGGCGCGGAGGCGCAGAGATCTTGACCATCACTACTTTACTCCTCTGCGTCTCCGCACCTCTGCGGTAAAAAACCACCTTTAAACCACCCACCTTAAAAATAGAATGTTAGGTGAAAAAAAGCCGGTGTTTTATTGTCCGACCGTTTGATGAAGCAAAGGTGTACCCCCGGGGAGGTTGGGTGAAAATTTTCTCCTTTGAAACAGGGTAGAAAAAAAACAGAGTGCGGCAAAATGGGAATGAAGCGTAGAAAAAGCCAGTTTGAGAATGGAATATGGTCCAAATCAGGGGAAAAGGGGAAAATTTTATGAAATTACATTTGCTTAAACGATTAAGCTATGTAGTTTTGTGTTTAAATTCAGCCGCCGGTGGTTCATAAAAAAATACAACTCAAGGATATTGCCCGGGAAGTCGGGGTATCCATCGCAACGGTTTCTTATGTGTTGAACAACCGCCCTATGGCCGCTCGGATCAGCGAAGAAGTAGCCGCACGCATACGGGAAACAGCCCGGGAACTGAATTATCAGCCCAATCAGATTGCCAAAAGTTTAAAGACGCAAAAGACGCATACCATAGGCTTGATTGTAGCAGACATTGCCAATCCTTTTTCCGCACATATTGCCCGAATCATTGAAGACGATGCCCAAAAGAAAGGCTACACGGTAATTTTTGGCAGTTCAGACGAGAACCTCGATAAAGCCTGGAACCTGACGGAGACCATGATCAATCGCCAGGTAGACGGATTGATTATTGCTGCCGTAGACCATTCGCAACTCCAGCTTGCGGAGATCCAGAAAAAAGGCGTACCCCTGGTATTGATTGACCGATATTTTCCATTGGATGGGATCAATTATGTAGGCATTGACAACCACCATGCAACCTATGAGGCGGTGAAGTTGCTGATCCAAAATGGCCGAAAACGTATAGGCCTGATCAGCTACCAAACGGAATTGGTACATCTTTCAGAACGAAACCGAGGCTATTCCGACGCACTTCGTGAACACGGAATTTCTATGGATAAGTCTTTGATCAAAACCATTTCCCTCCACCAAATCCGGCAGGATGTAGAAAAGGGTTTAGATGAATTATTGCAATCCGTTCCTGAAGTAGACGCCGTATTATTTACGACCAATCTATTATCCGTCAATGGTTTACGCTACCTTTTACAAAAAAAGATAGCAGTTCCGGACCGATTAGCCGTGGTAGCCTTTGATGAAACTGAAGTGTATGATTTTTTCCCGGTAACCATCACCTATGTCCGGCAGCCGCTCCAGGAATTAGGTCGTAATGCCTCTGAAATACTGATCAGTCAAATAGAACACCCGGCCGAGCCCATCCAGATAAACCTGAAAACCACCCTCATAACAGGACAATCCTCCGGATAAACCCCATAAACCCCCATAAACCCCATAAACCTTCCAGAACTGAAAATCGTCGTGTAAAAAAAAAAAGTAAAAAACGATAAAAGACAAAAAATAAAAAAAAAAAAAAAGGGTAAGAGGGGAGGGGGGGTGGGGGAGAGGGGGGG
>DLXL01000515.1:0-302 GCA_003448025.1 Saprospirales bacterium
CACCAGCCATGTAGCTATTGGTGTTGTTTTGGCTAAAGTTTGCCAGCTGGTGTTTAGAACCACCCCAAATGCCGGAAAACCCAAGTCCGCGATTGCCTGCTACTGTTTCTTCCTTTTGCGCCAAAAGGCTGTTCATGGCAGCAAAAAGAATGAGTACGAAGAGAAAGATTTGCTTGTTTTTCATAACTTTTGTCGTTTTGTAATTTCGAAAAATGGTTTGAATGGTCCAAATGGCAAAGTCAGTAAAAGGTGGCCGGGAAAACGCAAGTCTATAAACCCATAAACATCCCGGAATATCATTC
>DLXL01000515.1:502-17009 GCA_003448025.1 Saprospirales bacterium
CCCATAAACCCATAAACCCCCATAAACCCATAAACCCCATAAACCAACTACCCTGCCAGACGACCAATTGCTGCACAAGGTTACAGGCAGTTCCTAAATTTTTTTTGTATGGTTGTCTGGATTCACCTTTTTCTAACAGGTTTTAACCAGTTTTAACTAAACTTCGTCTAACTTTCATCCGGGATGGTCGAGCGCTGCCGTACGCTTATAGGATCTTACCTTGCCGACAGATCATTCTTCCCATACATTTGCCCACTGTTGTTTACTTAAAGCCTTACATGACTTACCAGCCTGGATTACATCGTTTGTTAAGCCTGAATACTCCACGGGAGGATTTGCTGCGCGACATGAATGCCTGGCTGACCTTTATCAGGCCCTTATTACCGGCCAATGGTTTGCAGGTAGTGGGTGAAGCAGCGCATCAGTTTGAAGGCGCAGGCTTTACCGTCGCCATTTGCCTGGCTGAATCTCACATATGCATTCATACCTGGCCTGAGTTCGGATTTCTGACGCTCGATATTTACCTGTGTAATTACAGCAACCGGAATGAAGAGAAGGTAAGGGCGCTGTCAAACCAAAATGTTGTGTACTTTGGCGCTGAAATCACCCAGCAACAGGAACTGTTCCGATGAACCTCCAATGCCCTCATTGCCAACATACTACTGAACTGCATTTCCCTTTATCCTGGAAGCATTTCGGCTGCCCGAAATGCTACACTTTGTTTTCCAAAAAGGAAGATGGCACTATTCAACAGACCAAAATCCAGTCTGCCAACCGGATATTGCTTCACCTCCATATTGGTCAGTTCGGGATAATCGATGGCATACGTTGGGAAGTAAGCAATGCCTGCATCAAATTTCCTGTTTCCGAACCTTTCGGATGGCAGGAATACACACTTCGGAACAAAGACGGTGAGGAATGCTTCCTGAGTGAATACAATGGCCACTGGACACTGGCCAAAGAAGTAACAGACCCCAGTCTACAGCACGATATCAGAAGCCAATACGAGTTGCAGCATGGTGATGACACCTATCGTCTTTTTCACGATTCTCAATTCAAAACAGAATTCCTTTCCGGCTTTTTTGAAGAAACTCTGCCAACAACCGGTCACGCCAAAGATTTTGTATCGCCCCCCAAAGCCGTTTTATTAGAGCGAGCCGAGGGCGATCCGGTTACCTACACCTTCGAGGCCAGGTATGTATCTGGGAAAGAAATGCAGGAGGCCTTTCCAACGTACACCCCACCACGTCAGGAGGGCGTTGGCATGTTGCAGCCTTTTCCTACAAACCTGGTTCATTTCGGGTTGATTGTGGGCGCTTTTGGCTTTTTTCTGACGCTTTATCAACTGTTTTTCACCTTTACCTATCCCAGCCGGCAGGTGCTTAAAGACCTGGTCATGTTGCCCGACAGTGTAGCAGAAGTGAGCCATGTCAGTCCGTCCTTTAAAGTAACCGGAACTACCGGCCCGTTACAAATTAAACTATCGGCTCCGGTTCAAAACTCCTGGGTGGCTGCTGATTTTACCCTGGTGAACGAAGATACCAGGGAGGAACGATATGGCTCGGTTGATATTGCCTATTACTTCGGGGTGGATGGTGGAGAAAGCTGGGCAGAAGGCAGCAACAACCCAAGTATCAAAATCTGTGGCGTAGCTCCGGGCAATTATCATCTGGACTTGCAGGTGGCCAAAAACTCGGGCGATTCCGCTATCACTTCCTTGAGGTATACCGTTATTGCGCAGGCATCCACTTTCTGGAACCTGCTCACCTGCCTGATCATATTGATAGTGGCCTTTATTATCCTGCTTATCTACCGTTCGCATTACGAACAACAACGCTGGATGCTTAGCGACTTCCCCCCTGAAACTGAGTAACTACCCATAACCATGCAAACGAACAAAATACTCGCATTCGCCCGTCAAAACCTCTTTGCCTTGCTTTTAGGAACAGGGGTTATGGGATTTTATTTCTACTACAATCTGAGTGGAAAAGAATGTTTTACCTGTAAACAAACCGAAACCATTAAACCGGATCAGCAAACCCGTTCAACCGGTCTGCGCTTCCGGCATAAATAACATCCTGACATTATGGATCACGCCATCACCCACCCACTTATCTCCGCCGTAATTTTTTCCATCCTGGGTATCCTGGTTTGGATAGGCGCCTATTTTATCATCGAAAAAATTACACCAGAGAACACCTGGGCAGAAATAACCAAGAATAAAAATACCGCCGTGGCCATCATTTTCGGCTCCATGATTATTGCCACCGCTATGATCATCAGCGCTGCTATTCATGGGTAGCAAGTGGCTACGGCTGGAATATTTGCTGCTGTTTTCGGTTTTTGTCATTGCCACCTGCGGCCTGGTTTATGAACTGGTGGCGGGGGCTCTGGCCAGTTACCTGCTGGGCGATTCCGTTCGGCAATTTTCTTTTGTGATCGGGATATACCTGTTCTCGATGGGCGTGGGTTCTTATTTTGCCAAGTACCTGAGCCATAATCTCTTAGATAAATTTATCGACATTGAAATACTGGTTGGCCTGGTAGGCGGATTCAGTTCAGTGATTCTTTTTTTCCTGTTTGATTATCAAGGTCATTTTGAATTGGTGCTTTATTCCCTGGTATTTATCACCGGGTGTCTGGTGGGTGTTGAGCTACCGCTATTAATGACCCTGCTCAAGGATCGCGTGGCCTTTAAAGACCTGGTGTCCAATGTATTATCTTTCGATTATGTGGGCGCCTTGATTGCCAGTCTGCTGTTCCCGCTGGTGCTGGTTCCTAAGCTGGGCTTGTTGCGCACGTCACTGTTCTTTGGCTTGCTGAATGTAGCCATTGCCGTTGCGCTTGTTTTTTTGTTGAAAAAAGAGGTACGAAATAGTTTCGGACTTCGTGTAAGGGCATTCGCGGCCTTTTCCCTGTTGCTTACAGCTTTTATTTTTGCCGACCGTATCCTTTCCTTTTCCGAAGAAAAACTCTACAACGAGGATATAATATACCACCAATCCAGTTCCTACCAGCGTATTGTACTTACCCGTGTACGCAACGAACTGAAACTTTACCTGAATAACAATCTGCAGTTCAGCTCCCGGGATGAATACCGCTACCATGAAGCATTGGTACACCCGGCTATGTCGCTGGCGCCCAGGGTGGATCGGGTGCTGGTACTGGGCGGTGGAGATGGGTTGGCGGTACGGGAAATCCTCAAATATGATTCCGTGCAGGAAGTGGTTCTGGTAGATTTGGATGGCAAAATGACCGATCTGTTTCAGCATAACGACATGCTGAAAAGCCTGAATGCACAATCGCTCACCCACCCCAAGGTAAAAGTGATCAATGCCGATGCTTTTATCTGGCTAAGGGAAAACAAAACCCAGTTTGACGTAGCTGTTGTTGACTTTCCGGACCCCTCCAATTACGGGGTTGGCAAATTGTACACCAGAAATTTCTATGAAACCCTGCGTGCGGCCATACGGCCGGAAGGCATTGTGGTAGTGCAAAGCACTTCGCCGTTTTTTGCGCCACGGTCTTTCTGGTGTGTGGAACGCACCATGCACACGGTATTTCAGGAAGTGCGTCCGTACCATATATATGTGCCCAGTTTTGGTGAATGGGGCTTCATGCTGGCTGCGCCGGAAACATCTATTGTACACCGGGCGCCTCTGCGAAGGGTGGATGGCCTGAAGTTTTATGATTTTGAGCTGGGCAAATACGATGATTTCCCTGCGGACATGCAGAAAAACGATGTGGAGATCAATCGTTTGGACAACCAAATCCTGGTACGCTATTTCGATGAAGAATGGAGTAAATATTGACCCGGGGCGCAGGCGATTCCTGAAACAGCTTGGCGTGCTGACCCTTGCCGCTACGTTCTGGACCGCGTGTAAACAAACCGCAAGGCGTTGGGTGGCGCGTTTTTCCGGTGCGCCGGCCACATTGGGGCACCGGCTTTGGGTAAGGGATTTTCCGGCGGTGACCAGGGAAGAGCAGGTACGCTTTCTGATTATTGGCGGCGGCATCAGTGGATTGACCACTGCCATGGCCCTGGACAAAAAAGGTATTCAGGATTTTTTGTTGCTGGATATGGATGAACAGCCCGGGGGGAATTCCCGCTCGGGCAGCAACGAACACACGGCCTTTCCGTTGGGTGCGCATTATTTGCCCATTCCCAACCGGGAAGATGAGGCTTTGATTCAGTTTTTACGGTATCATGGTATTGTAGAAAAACTGGATGAACAGGGCAATCCGGTATACCAGGAGCGGGCGCTCTGTGCAGCGCCTCAGGCGCGTTTGTACATACGCGGAAAATGGCAGGAAGGCCTGATCCCGCAATACGGGGTAACTGCCGAAAATCATGCGCAAATCCAGTCTTTTTTTCAGAAAATGGAAGACTTCAAGGCCCGTCGCGGCGCCGATGGGAAATACCTGTTTGATATACCACTGCGCAAGTGCTCCGATGATGCTTCTTTTCAGGAACTGGACCAACTTAGCATGGCGGAATGGATGCAACAGCAGGGGTTTTCCGCCCCGGAATTGCTGGAGCATGTGCGTTATTGTTGTCTGGACGATTATGGGGTTGGACTGGAGCAGGTATCTGCCTGGGCGGGTATCCATTATTTTGCGGCGCGCAAGAGTCATCAGGACAATGTACTCACCTGGCCCGAAGGCAACGGGTATCTGGCTAACCTGCTTGCCGGGCATTTGAAGGGTCGCGGGAGAACGCAACATCTGGCCTATGAGGTAACACCCGGTGCATCGGAGGTTGAGGTAAAAGTGTTTGATGAAGCTAAAAATGAATCAGTACTCATTCGGGCTGAAAAGGTGGTGCTGGCCACGCCCCAATATGTGAACAAATATCTTTTGCCCAAAGCAAACATCCAACCGGAGGCCTTTCATTACGCTCCCTGGCTGGTAGCAACGCTGGTGCTCAGGGAAATGCCGGCCGGGTCTGGCTTGCCACTGTGTTGGGACAATGTGATCCACGGCGCCAAAGGACTGGGATATATCAATGCACAGCATCAGTCCTATGCCCTTCAGCACGCTAAACAGGTCATCACTTATTATTGCGCCTTCGACGGGCCGGATGCGCTGACGCTGCGCAGGGAGTTGTACACCCGCGATGAGGCGTATTGGCAGGAGTTTGTACTATTTGACCTGCGCCAGGCCCACCCGAATATAAACAATTGGCTGGAAAGCATGACCATCCAACGCTGGGGTCATGGCATGATCAGTCCGGTGAAAGGATTTTTATCCGGCTCGGCATTGAGGACTGCCCGGGAGTCCATGCACCCACGTATCATACTGGCACACACTGATTTAGCCGGGATGTCGCTCTTTGAAGAAGCCTTTCATCAGGGGATTTCAGCCGCAGACAAGTGCCATGATCTCCACTAAAATCGACTTATTTTTCATTTTCATTTGGAAGTGTCAACAAAATGCTATTACCTTTGCAGCCGCTAAATCGCGGAGTGGAGCAGTTGGTAGCTCGTTGGGCTCATAACCCAAAGGTCGTAGGTTCAAGTCCTGCCTCCGCCACACAGAAGAGCCCTTGACTTTTATGAGTTGAGGGCTTTTTTTATCCCGTAGCTGCGCTACGAGTTACTGATGTTTGACCGCTTCGCGGTCCGTACGACGGTACTTCAACCCGACCGCGAAGCGGTCAAACTCCAGTAACTCGTAGCAAAGCTACGGGAGCTAGCAAAGCTACGGGAGCTAGCGAAGCCCCCCCTCATACCTATGTCCTGGCTATCCATACACTTCTATCCGCTCGAAAACCAGGATGTATTTCTGGTGCGCGGTTTGCGTCCGTTTTTACAGCAATATATCTGGGCCAACCGTGGCGCCAGGGCGTTTTTCATCCGGTATCAGGATGAAAAGGGGCCGCACCTGCGCATACGCATGCGCGGGGAGGAGACCTGGATGGAAGAAACCCTGCGTCCGGCGTTTGCTGGTTGGATGGAGGGACGCGGGGAATGGCAAGAGCTGCCTTACCTGCCGGAAACAGAGCGTTTTGGCGGGGAAGAGGCTCTGGCGATGGCCGAGTCGTATTTTCACCTGAGCAGCAGGGTAGTACTGGACCGTTTGGCCCGTGAGATGTACACCTATGGCGATGCCATGTTTGATGCCTTGCGTATGCATGTGATTGCTGTACATGCGGCAGGCTTGAACTACAAAGAGGCTGCCAACTATTTTGAACAACTCACCAAACAATGGCTTCCCCTGTTTTTCAGTGGGGAGGCCAATATGCCGGCTGAAGACCAGGAACTCATTCTGAATGGTTTTGCCACTAGTTTGGAGCCACAAGCGGAAGATCTGCGCGCTACCCTACAGGAGCTCTGGAAAGCCCTGGATCGCGACAAATTCGACAAAGAACAACCCGAATGGTCTCGATGGGCAGAAGGCAATCGATTGATTTTCAAAGAATACGGACCGAAGTTAGACATGGCTCTACCCAGCCTGCTGCACCTCAGCAACAACCGCCTGGGCTTGCAAAATCCGGATGAGGTGTATGTGAATTATATTCTGTCAAAGAGTTTTGGGGTAATCTGAATAATAGGGGGGCGAACAATTGATGGGCGTTTATTTTGTTGGTTATCAATATATTAGATTAAATACTTCACTGTTTTTTTAATAATAACAGGTCTGAAATCCTGCAGAACTGTCGGTACTTTCATGGTCTCCTGTGCTGCTACTTTGCATCACAAATGGAGATTATCCTGAAAATCCATCAAGAGAGTAAGGACGTGGATGCCGAAAAACGCATAGAGTAGGCAGTTTTAATCAATTTCATCAAAAAACGCATGAAAATTTCACAATTTTATTTTGTATTGGTAGGTTTTGCCATTTTGGTTACTAGTTGTAAAAAAAACGAACTCGAACCGTACACTTCTTCAATGTATTCGGAGCCTCCTGTAAGCATCAATGCTGAACTGAATAACGGCTGTTTACATTTCAAAGACGAGGCCTCATTCTTTGAAGCCTTAGAAATGGTTAATAAAGCTAGCACGGCAAATCTTGATGAATGGGAGTCGAAGATTGGATTTAAGTCTGTTGGGTGCATCCTAAACGAGGCGAGTGCACAACTTATGAGCCAACCAGCAGCAAATGTGCTCAGTGCTTACGAAGAAGTGTATCCAGGCTTATTATACTTAAATGATACAGATGAATTAAGCGCAAAAGTAGCACATGGAAACATACTCAGGTTGCTTAGCCCTGATCGGGAGTTATTTATTGGCCAAGGGCTTTACAAGTTTACGGAGGCAGGGCAATTCATAGTATCCAACGGCGACAGGTCGATTCTAAGCCAATTAGAAAATAGCCGGGAAAGCGTTTTAGGGAAATACTATTATTTTCCATTCAGTCGCCCCATAGCTTCTGAGAGGGATTGTGGATTCCTGATTCCCGACGTCATAAAAATGAATGGTGACGGGAATCGCCAATCACACTTAAAACACTTCTTCAATATTATCCAGGTGGAAATGTCCGAGTTGCCCGGAAGGTTCATTATAGAGCATTTTGTGAACGTAGTAGGAACGGCCAAAAAGAAGGATCTGTTTGGTTGGCATGAATACAAGACCAATCACGAACTTGAATGGAATTTCCGATTAAGGATTGCCAATGAATACAGCTTGTTGAATACTCCGGAGGGAGTTCCAAGTGGTGTTATGATCGAAATGTATGATAAAAACCACATTGGGTCTCGAACTGATGCCAACAAAGTTAGCTGCTCCTACTGGACTAAATTTTTCAAAGCAACTCATGTGCCTTATACCTATTTACAATATGCAGACCCATTATGGGAACGCATTTGGACAAACAGGCACAGGCCACAAGGTATATATCCATTGTGGAATTCTTTTAGCTGTCAATAATCACATCCCGGGGTGGTTGAGCGTTCCTCTCAGCCACCCTTGATTCCATATTGAGTATTCTTCGTGCTAATAAAAAACATCGCATTCATGAAAAAGTCAGCATCCATCCCTGCATGTCTCTGCCTCATTTTAGCCTTTGGTGTACTTGCCATTCAAAATGCTCATGCGCAAGCGCCTGAAAAGTTCAAATTTGGCCTAAAAGCCTCTGCGCTCTATGCAAGTCCTGCCGTAGTTAATCCGGAGCCTTCTCAAGTGGCTTTGGGGGGCTACAACCCTGTATGGGGGTACGATGTTAGCATTTTTGCCAAGAGAAAAATCTGGAAAAGCATATCAATTCTTGGCCAAATAGGTAATTCTCTCCAGGGCAGGAGTTGGGAAGGTGCTCAGTATCGTCACCACCTGGTATACGCTGAACTGGGCGTCAGCATGCGCCTGATTCATCCGGTTTTTATAGAAGCTGGACTCCGGGGCGGCGGGGTGGTAGCCACTAACGACCCTTACAAAGTGAACATGAATAAAGGTGATTTTGGCGGTCGTTTAGGGCTGGGACTGCAGTTTTCACGCAAATTCAGCCTGCATCTGGATTACCTCAGATCCTTTACGCCATTCAGGGAAACAACCCTTCCGAGTGGCAACTACGGTGTTTTCAGGAGAAATTTTGCGGCAGGCCTTTCTTATACTTTCTAACCAAAGTAAGACTCCTGATGCGATTTTTTCATCTTCTCGCATTGCTGTTCCTTTGTCATAAGGTTGCGTCCCAATCCGTTCATGGCTTTGTCAGGGAACTGGGTTCGCTCGAGCCACTGATTGGGGCTACCGTTTACGATACCGTGTCTAATACACGGACAATGACCAATGAATTTGGCTTTTTCTCTATGACCGTAAAAGGCAGGGAGGTGATATTTCTCAAAGCAAACTATCCCCATTACGTATCTGCGATAGTGCCTGTTTCTACTTTGAACCGGGATACGGCAGTGGTGATTTTGCTGGAACCATTGTCGTTGAATGAAGTGGTTGTCTCCGGGAGCAGTAAAAAGGGGCCACCTCCCCTCGGAGTGGCCACCATCACCAGGGAAAAACTGCTTTCCATACCATCAATAGGTGGGGTTCCCGACTTGCTTCGGGCGATGGGCACCTTGCCAGGGGTATCAACTGGCGGAGAATTGTTCACAGGAATGCTTGTTCGTGGCGGAAATGACGACCAGAACCTGCACCTTTTGGACGGCGCACCAATCTATGGCACAACCCATCTGCTTAATCTGGTATCTCTTTACAATGCGGAAGCAATTAAAAAAGCCCAATTGTACAAAGGACTGTTTCCTGCTCGTTTTGGGGGCCGGGCCTCGTCTGTGTTAGATGTACACTTCAGAGAAGGTAATAAAGAAAAATGGCAAGGAAATGTCGGACTGGGCATATTGAATTCTTCTTTTTTAGCAGAGGGGCCGTTGGGGAAATCGAAAAAAACATCACTGCTGATTGCCGGCCGGGCAACGTACCTGGACCTATTTAAGCTGAAGCAAAAAAGAGAGATCGCCCAACAGCAAAACGGTTACCATAACTTCAGCAATTTTGGGTTTTACGACATCAATGCCAAGCTTAACCGCGAATGGGGACAAAAGCACAAGATGTCCCTAAACTTCTATTATGGATCTGATCGCCAAAACAGCATTGACCAGAACATTTTCGTGGGTTTCAAGTCGAATCATTTTGCCGATATCAGCACTGCAAACCAACAGCTCTCCAACCTTTCCGTTTGTGCCAGATATTCTAATGTGTTATCCGATCGGGCTTTTTTTTACGTCACCTCTAGCTTTAATCAATATGTCAACTCGATCGAAGAGTCAACCCGCAGCTATGGGAATAACGATTCTTTGTTCATAGGGAATATTGTTAAAGACCAACATCTGCGATATCGAGGCGCCGGTATCCAAAAATTTGAGGGAAAAAACCTGGCAAACCGCGCCGCTATTGACATTCGATGGAACGAAACGCACCTGCTCCGTTTGGGATGGGAAGGGATTTTACACAGATTGATGCCGGGTGACTTTTCCCGACAGGTTACGGTCAGGTCGGAAACCGGACAAAACAATGTTGACCAAAGCGACCGAGTGGTCAATAATTCACAGACATTATTTGAAAATGCCCTTTACCTGGAGGACGACATCAAGCCCCACGGGCAGCGTTTATCTTTGTTGCCGGGCATCCGCTTAAGTCATTTTTCGGCAGCTTCGCGATGGGCTTTTGACCCTCGACTGGGGGTTGAATACAAGGTTTCGGAACGATGGAGTGTTTCTGCCGGGCTTGGCCGCGTTACCCAGTTTTTGCACACCCTCAACGGCGAGTTGAACCGATTCGACAAACAGATTTGGATAGGTTCCGATCAAGATTTCCCTCCGCAAATATCCTATATGGCAACCGCGGGGGTATCCACTTCACTTGAAAATGCCAAAAGTGTGTTATCCGTGGAGTTTTTTCACCGCCGAATGAATAATTTGGTGACGTTCCGTTTTAATCCCGACAATATCTATGCTTACGCAGACTGGAAACAAAACATGTACGGTAAAGGCCGGGGGAAATCTACCGGGATTGACCTGTACTGGGAAACAACCTTATCCGCAATTCAAGCCTCGGCAGCCTATACTTTGTCCTGGAACGAGCGCCAGTACCCGGATTTGAATGGAGGGGCCTGGTTTCCGGCCAAATACGATCGCAGACATGACCTCAAACTAACAGCAAGCTATGTACCTCGCCGCAGTAAATGGTCGTTTGGAGCTACCTGGTTTTACAATACAGGCCACCGATATACGCTTCCGGTAGGCACAGCGAGCGCGTCTCCTGTTTTTGGCGGTTTTCCGGTGTTCGGTCAAATCAATAATGTCAGAATGCCTGCATATCACAGGTTAGATCTGTTGGCAAAGTGGACAAATACCCCCGAAAAAGGGTTCATTAAGTCCTATTCTTTTTCTTTTGACATCATGAACGCCTACAACAGACTTAACCCATACGGCCTGGTGGTCAGAACGGAAAGTTACATTGCTCCCGATGGCCGGCAATTGGAAAAGCAAGTGGTTAAAGGGGTGGCCATTTTGCCCATTTTGCCATCCATTAGTTTTAAAGCAAATTTTTAAGCGCTATGACCATCAGAACGCTTCTTTTTGGCATGTTTATTTTAGTCTGCGGCTGTGAGCTGGAGACAGAAGTGGACATTGACTTACCCCCGGATGCCGGGAAAATGCCTGTTATTCTTTGTTTTGCCGGACCAGATCAGCCCGTTTTGGCCTATGTCGGGCAGTCAGCGCCGCTATCTGCTGATTCAGTGTTAGGTATTCCCACCGTTATTTCTTTCCGCATCATGCAGGGTAATGAGTTATTGGGGGAACTTAAGCCAGGTCCTGAGCCTGGCGTATATGTGTCAGAGGGCCCTTGGCCATTTATAGAAGGGGCGCCCTATCACCTCGAAGTTCATACCGTTGAATTTGGTAAAACCAGCTCAAGGCCAGCGTATTTGCCTGATTACAACGGTATAACCCATGCTTTTTTGCAGGACTCAACCTATGGCGAATATGGCTATTTCGACGTTGGTATTCAGTTTGATGACCCTGCGCACATCGAGAACTTTTATGCAGCCAAAGCAAACTATTTCAATCATGGGATTGCCCTGGTAGATAGCAGTGCCTCCTACGCACATTTGCCGCTATTCAAATTTGATGATGTATTATTTGACGGCAACCCGCATTTTTTTTCCATCACCATCCCCAAACAGCTCAATTTGGATGGCAACCAAAGAGTAACAGAGGCCGATATCATTCTTTTTAATATCTCAAGGGGCTTGTTCAGGTTTTTGTCGAGTATTACCCAAAACGAGGGCACTGCCCAGGATGTTTTATTGAGTACCGTACCAGTTGAAAGCAACATCATTGGAGGCGCGGGTGTATTTGGACTTTTTAGAAGCGATACGGTAAAAATTGGGTTATAACTTTACCGGATAAAAAAGTGTGCTGCACCTTCCAGTTCAGTAGCATAAATCCAATCCCCACTCATGCCCTTCCTCCTCTTTTACATCACCCATCCAGACGAAGCCACCGCACGCCAAATAGCGAACACGTTGGTAGAGCGCAGACTGGCGGCATGCGCCAATATTTTCCCCATTAGCAGCGCTTACTGGTGGCAGGGAGCGGTACAGCAGGAAAGCGAATGGGTTTCTCTAGTGAAAACCCGCCTGGAGCTGGAAATCACGCTGGAAAAGGCGGTGCAGGAATTACACCCTTACGAAGTACCCTGTATTATGCGGTTGGAGGTGCGAGCCAATGAAGCGTATGAAAAGTGGGTGGAAGAGAGCACCATCCCCCCCGTACCGGCTGCTTCAGCTGCCGAATGATGCTAAAATTTCCGGCAGCTAAAGCAGCCGGTACGGGGTTGTGTGGAAAGCAAAATCTCGGCAGCTAAAGCAGCCGGTACGGGGAAGGCCATTCAGAATCAAAAGTTTGTGAAACCGGCCTGATGTGGTGCGCCTCAAAATTTTCTTTGGCACGAAAAAAAGCCGCTACAATGCTTTTTTTACCAAAAGAATCGTACTTTTGCGCGGCTTTTTGAAAGGGGCATCCATTTTCCGGTCGCCGGATGCCACAAAACCTGCACCGGATACCAAATATAATTCGCAACTATGGCAAATATCGGTCGTATCAAACAAATTATCGGCGCCGTTGTGGACGTTGACTTTAGCGGTCCAGACAGCAGCCTGCCTGAAATTCTTAACGCGCTTGAGATCACCCGCGCCGACGGCACCAAACTGGTACTCGAAGTACAGCGCCACCTCGGTGAAGACGGCGTTCGCACCATCGCAATGGACTCTACCGACGGTCTGATGCGTGGCATCGAATGCGTAGACACCGGCGCTCCAATCGCTATGCCTGTAGGAGAAGAAGTGCGTGGTCGCCTCTTCAACGTAGTAGGTGAAGCCATCGACGGTATCGGTCACGTGGAAAAAGGCAAAAACGCCTACGTGATTCACCGCAAACCACCGGCATACGAAGATCTGTCCACAGAGCGTGAAATCCTGTACACCGGTATTAAAGTTATTGACCTGATTGAGCCATACGCAAAAGGTGGTAAAATTGGTCTCTTCGGTGGCGCCGGTGTAGGCAAAACCGTATTGATCATGGAGCTTATCAACAACATCGCTAAAGCATACGACGGTATGTCTGTTTTCGCAGGTGTGGGTGAGCGCACTCGTGAGGGCAACGACCTCCTCCGCGAGATGATCGAATCCAACGTAATCAAATACGGAGAGGAATTCAAGCACTCCATGGAAGAAGGTGGCTGGGACCTTTCCAAAGTTGATAAAAAAGAACTGGCTAAATCTCAGGCTACCCTGGTATTTGGTCAGATGAACGAACCACCAGGCGCACGTGCCCGTGTGGCTCTTTCCGGTCTTACCATGGCTGAGTTTTTCCGCGATGGCGACATGAAAGACCCATCCGGTGGTCGTGATATTCTGTTCTTCGTAGATAATATCTTCCGTTTCACACAGGCCGGTTCTGAGGTGTCGGCTCTGTTGGGTCGTATGCCTTCGGCTGTAGGTTACCAGCCTACCCTCGCCACAGAAATGGGTGTGATGCAGGAACGTATTACCTCTACCAAGCGCGGTTCTATTACTTCCGTACAGGCAGTATATGTACCTGCTGATGACTTGACTGACCCGGCCCCCGCTACTACCTTCGCTCACCTGGATGCAACAACGGTATTGAGCCGTAAAATTGCCTCCCTCGGTATCTATCCTGCGGTAGATCCGCTCGACTCCACCAGCCGTATCCTCGATCCGAAAATCATCGGTGACGAGCACTACCGCTGCGCGCAGCGTGTGAAGCAAATCCTTCAGCGCTATAACGAACTTCAGGACATCATCGCCATCCTCGGTATGGAAGAACTTTCCGATGAGGACAAACTCGTGGTAGGTCGCGCACGTCGCGTACAGCGCTTCCTGTCGCAGCCATTCCACGTGGCAGAACAGTTCACCGGCCTGAAAGGCGTACTGGTTCCGATCGACGAAACCATCCGCGGCTTCAACATGATCATGGACGGTGAACTCGACGACTTGCCGGAAGGTGCATTCAACCTCGTTGGTACCATCGACGACGCGATTGCCAAAGGCAAGAAAATGATGGAAGAAGCATCTAAATAAACGATGAACGATGGACGATGAACGGTAACACGTTGATGGTCCATCGTTCATATCTCATTGTCTGCATATGAATCTGGTAATTCTTAGTCCTGAAAAAGAAATCTTCTCCGGTGAGGTAAAATCTGTGATTGTACCTGGCACGGAAGGGCAATTCGAGATGCTGAACAAGCATGCAGCGATTGTTTCCTCCCTGCAAAAAGGTGAGGTGAAGGTGACCAAATCTAACGGCGAAAAACTTTCTTTTGCTGTAGATGGTGGCTTCGCAGAATGCCTGAACAACGAGATCTCTGTGCTCGTTTCGGGTGCTCAGTAGGTTTTTCAGGATAGGTATTTTTCAAGAGGTGATATCTCCAGTTTGAGCGGAGATATCAGCTCTTTTTTTCACCGCTTCACAATCCTTCCCACCCAGGTTTGCTGCCCGTTCCAGGCGCGCAATATGTAGGCGCCGGAGACCAGTCCGCTGAGATCCAACCGGACCTGCTCGCTTTCGCAAACGCCTGAGCGGAGTTGTTTTCCTCCGGCGTCCGATAATGCCCATTGCCACTTGCCCGCTGGCAGCAGTAGTTGCACCCAATCTGTTGCCGGATTGGGGTAAAGCAGGATCGCCTGTTGGTCTGATTCCGCAGTGCTTACCATGAACTGTACTACCACCTCTGCCGTAGCGGTGCAACCGTTTTTATCAGATACAGTAACGGTATAAGTGCCGGCAGGCAGCCCGGTAATGGCCTGGGTTTCTTCCATCGTAGTCCAATAATAGTCAAAAGGAGATGTTCCACCTGAAATAGTGGTAACCAGAGCCGTGCCGTTGGGTGGATTGGATTGGGTTTGCGGGGTATTACCGGTACCCAGGTACAGAGAATCCGGCTGTGTAAGCGGCGGGTACGTAAAGGAAGCCGTGCATCCATAGGCGTCTGCAACCGTGACAGCGTAGTTACCCGGAGTAAGGGGCTGGGCAAGCGAATCTGTGCCGCTCCAACCCGACCACTGCCAGGAGAATGGAGGCGCTCCATTGGCCGGTGTAGCCGAAAGCCAGCCGGTTTGACCATAACAGGGAATGGGCTGGCCACCTACGGCCAGGGTAATGGCGCCAATCAATTGAATATTAGCCGTGGCGGAATCCTGACAGCCATTTACATCCGTTAAAGTAAGGGCGTATGCGCCTGCCGGCAACTTTTTGAGCACAGCGGTATCAGCCGCAGCAGGCAGCCACTGGTAGGAAAACGGCCCCGTTCCATTGCTCACCACAGCGGAGAGAGAGCCGCCTGCCGGGTTGCCGCAGTTTACATCTGTGGCCAGCAGACTCAAATCCGGCCTGGGCGCTTCCGGTACCAGTATGGTATCGGTTATTTGTCTGCCAGAGGCATCCGTGAGCGTGAGCTGATAGGCGCCCGGAGGCAGTTCGTTCAGTTCTGCGCCGGTACCCGCATTGGGTAGCCAGTTATAGGTATAGGGCTCGCAGCCATTGACGGGTTGCAGCGAGATACTGCCCCCGGAAGTACCTTCACAGGCGGGCGCTACCATTGGCGCAGCAGCGAGGGCAAACCCAGCAGACTCGTATGCCCCGATGTCAACAGTGCCTTCCTGGATGCGCGGATTTCCGGCAATATCCGTCAGAATACCCGCAGCGGCTGCATTAGAGCCGGCATTGAGCAAAGGAGAGCAGGGGAGCAGGGAGTAATCGTTGTTGGCGGTATCGCGGAAGAGCGGGTCCAGGTTGAAAAGATTGCCGGGACCACAGGTGATGTTGTTGGAAAAAGGTAAATTACAAACGCTGGAATCCAAGTGACAAAAACTAATATCGGTGTTCTCATTTGAATCGAAAAAGTTATGTGGTCTGAGTATATTGGTAAGGTTACTGTTTGCTATTTTCAAGTGATTTGGTTTAAAAGATGAAGCGTTAATGTTCTCAATTTCATTGTATGAGAATATTGAATTTTCAATATTAAGGGTGTCTGTGAGGCTTTTGAAAAAAATATCGAATGATGTATTACCTGCAAAAATGTTGTTATTGAAATTCATTAAAATACCGCCAATGGTCATTGGGATGCCAAGCTGAGTTGGATCTGAATTTTTTATTATTTTAGAATTTTCTATCAAAACGACATTGCCATAAATATTAAATATATAACCTGACTCATTGCGAATAAAGTCAGATTTGTTCATGTAAGTAAATTCAGCTGGATAAGCCGATGATAGTATTTCAATCCATCCTTTATTGCAATAGAAATTACAGTTGTTTAACATAAATTTATCATTAATACTGGGGAGTAAATCAAGGTAAACCACTGCAAACGGTGTAATAAAACTTGCAAAATATTCAAAAATATTATCTTGTATAAAACAACTATCCATGACAAATTTTTTAGTCTCTCCAACTCCCTGTGGCTGGCTAAGTATAGCGCCTCCTGATGCTGAAATATTTTGAAAAAATGTACTACCTTTAATGGTACATTCAGCC
>DLXL01000515.1:17221-17944 GCA_003448025.1 Saprospirales bacterium
CTGCGCCACCCCGGGCCCTTCGGAATAATACATGCCGCCTCCGTAACTACTGGCTGTATTCTGCATGAAAGTACAAGCCTGCAACTCAACACCCCGCTCCACCAGACTTCCGCCAAACTGGGCAATACCGCCGCCGCTGCCTAAGGTGCGGTTTTTTTCAAACCGGCATTCCCTAAACCAGGGCGATACCGAACCATTGTTAGTGCCGTTTACCATCACCCCCGCGCCAAAACTAATGGAGGAGTTATAGTCAAAAACACAGTTTCTGATTTCCGGGTATGCATCACTGCTTTGCCCCATGATGTACATACCCCCGCCACTCCGGAAGCGACTGAGCGGCACACTGGAACTGACATCATTGGCGTGACCATAGCGAATCCAAAATCCGTTGATGACCGTATTGCTGTCGGGTTCAGAAAGGTATACCACATTCAGACTATTATCCATACTATCTCCTGCAATGCCAATGTCCCCGCTTAAAATGGTGGGATTGGATTCCCAGTCGCGTTGATCCAGCAAGGATTCATCACCGGCAAAACCTCCGTACAGTTTTACACCGCTGGCGGGTTCAAAAGAAAGGTATCGGTCTGTATCCTGGGTAGGCAGATAGGTTCCTTTGGCCACCCAGACCTCATCGCCGGCCTGGGCGGATTGCAGGGCTGACTGCAGGTCGGTAAATGCGTTTTGCCAGGACTGACCGTCGTTGGTCCCTGCGGCGGAATG
>DLXL01000515.1:18083-18268 GCA_003448025.1 Saprospirales bacterium
CGTTGGTCCCTGCGGCGGAATGATTGACGTAGTAGCGTGTTTGGCCCCAAAGCGCAGGAATAGAAAAAATAAAAACGAGACAGAAAAAGATGTTTTTCATGAATGCGGAGAAATTGGATAAATGAAGGAAGGAAATAATGGGAGGTTCATAAGTCAATTAAGGTCATTTGAGGTCATTTGAGGTC
>DLXL01000183.1:0-3222 GCA_003448025.1 Saprospirales bacterium
AAAACGACTCGCGAAAAACTTCAACATCACTTGCAGCAAGATGAACGAATTGTGACGGATGCCCCCACGGCATTCCCGGACGCCCTGCTGCTGACCGAACGTCAGAACATTTTCACGCGGCAAGCATTTAAAGACGGTCTGTTTGAAGTACAGGATGCCGGCTCGCAACTCATAGCCCCGTTTCTCCAGGTGGAGCCCGGTCAACGGGTAATCGATGCCTGTGCCGGTGGTGGAGGAAAAACGTTGCACCTGGCCGCCTTGCTGCAGAACCGCGGCCGCATTATTGCCATGGACACGGAGGCCTGGAAGTTGGAAGAGTTGAAAAAACGAGCCCGAAGGGCCGGAGCCACCAATATTGAAACGCGCGTGATTGAATCATCAAAAACCATTAAGCGCCTGGCCGAAACAGCGGACCGGCTGTTGCTGGATGTGCCCTGCTCAGGCCTCGGGGTGCTGAGGCGGAACCCGGATGCCAAATGGAAACTAACACCTGAGTTTCTGACGAAGGTGAAAGAAGTGCAGCAGGAAATCCTGCAGCAGTATAGCCAGATGGTAAAACCCGGTGGTTTTTTGGTTTACTCGACCTGCAGCTTACTGCCATCGGAAAACGAAAAACAGGTGGCGCGTTTTTTAACCGACCATCAAAATGATTTTGAATTACTGGCTGAGCATACGCTGCTGCCCAGTACCGGTTTTGATGGATTTTATATGGCGCGTTTAAGAAGAAAGTGATGCGGGTGATATTGTTCGTTGCTCTGATTTGTCTCCGCGTGGAGGTATGCGGTCAATCATTTCAGACGTATGAGCAGCAGGTATCGGGCAGCAACATCAAACTAACCATGATTGCCGTGCCAGCCGGCACATTTTCCATCGGCAGCAAAAGCATTTTGGCCGATGCGGATGAAACTCCCGTAAAAACAGTTTCCCTTAGTGCATTTTGGATGGGCGAACATGAAATTACGTTTGCTGAGTGGGATGCCTTTTTTAAAGACATCAACCTGCCCCAGTCAAAAAATATTGATGGTGTTACCCGGCCTACACCGCAATACACCGACCTCACCTGGGGAATGGGACGCGAGCCAACCAAACCCGCGAATAGCATGAGCCAACAGGCGGCCATCATGTACTGCAAATGGCTGTATTCAAAAACGGGCATCTTTTTTCGTTTGCCTACTGAAGCCGAGTGGGAGTATGCCTGCAAAGCAGGCGGCCAGGATGAGCTAAGCTTTGACGCGGAGCAACTCAAGCAACAGGCCTATTACGCAGGCAATAGCGGTGGAAAATTCCATGACGTGAAATCGCTGAAGCCCAACGCCTGGGGATTTTACGACATGCTCGGCAACCTTAGTGAATGGACACTTGATCAATATGCTCCGAATTACTACCAAACGCTCGCTCCTGCCGATCCTGCAACGGCACCGGCTTCGAAGTATCCGCGCACGGTACGTGGAGGCTCTTATCAGGACAAGGCTGCGGAGGTGCGCTGTAGTAATCGAATTCCCAGCGATGCCAAATGGAATCAGCGCGATCCGCAAATTCCCAAGAGCAGGTGGTGGCTTACCGATGGCATGTTTGTCGGGTTTCGGGTTGTGCGCCCCTTGAAACAACCCAGCGCAAGCGAAGTAGAAGCCTTTTACGCCCAGTACCTGAAATAGTAGTTGGCCCTTGCTAATTTGGGAGTTGCACGGGCAGCCCAGCATATGCTACCTTCCGAATAAATTCCACTCCTATGAATGCGCCTAAGTCCACCCGCAGAGATTTTATCAAACAGACCACCATGGCCGCTGGTTCGCTCATGGCGATGCCGCTCGTCACGGAAGCCGGTTTTTTTAACACTTCCGTAGACGAAACCATTCGGGTGGCCCTGATCGGGTGCGGTGGCCGGGGAACCGGGGCCGCCCTGCAGGCCATGCTGGCCAACCGGAATGTTCGATTGGTAGCCATGGCGGATGCCTTTCGTGATCAGCTGGAAGACTGCTATCGCAATCTGATGCAGGATGATCTCTCTGACTGGAGCGGAGCAGCGGGAAATGTGAAGGCGCAGATGGCCGTAGCCGAGGAAAACAAATTTGTTGGCTTTGACGGTTATCGTCAAGCCATTCCCTTAGCCGATGTCGTTATCCTGACGACACCCCCGGGCTTTCGGCCACAACATTTTGAAGAGGCGATCCGGCAAGGCAAGCATGTGTTTATGGAAAAACCGGTGGCTACCGACCCGGCCGGAGTAAAGAAAGTACTGGATGCTGCTTTGATCGCGAAGCAGAAAAAACTAAACGTGGTAGTGGGTTTGCAGCGACATTACCAGAATTCTTACCGCGCGTTGTACGAAAAGTATAAGAAGGGATTGATTGGTGACTTTGTATCGGCTCAGGCCTGGTGGAACAATGATGGCGTTTGGGTTAATCCACGTCAGCCCAGGCAAACCGAAATGGAGTATCAGATGCGTAACTGGTATTATTTCAACTGGATATGTGGCGATCATATCGTGGAACAACACATTCATAACCTTGACGTAGTGAACTGGTTCAAGGGTGGTTACCCGGTTAAGGCGCAGGGTATGGGCGGGCGCGAAGTGCGTAAGGGAAAAGACTTTGGTGAAATTTTCGATCACCACTATGTGGAATTTCAATACGCAGACGGCAGCATACTTAACAGCCAATGCCGCCATATCAAAGGCACGCTGGCCAAAGTGGATGAGCATATCCTGGGTACCAAAGGAACGATTTACTGTGGAGCCATGAACATCGTAAACCGAAAAGGAACGGTGGTCTACCAATTTGATAAGTCAAAAGAAAACAACCCCTACCAAACCGAGCACGATGAATTATTTGCCGCCATTGCGAAGGGTGAGTACACGTTTGCCGATGCCGAAAATGGCGCCTACAGCACCATGACGGCTATCCTCGGTCGGTTGGCGACCTATAGCGGACAACTGATGGAGTGGGATAAGGCGCTTAGCTCAGGCTTAAGCCTGCAACCGACCCGGTACGCCTGGGATGCGGAGATGCCGGTAAATCCCAATGCGGACGGACTCTATCCGGTGGCCGTACCGGGTGTGACTAGTTTCGTAACAACCTAGCTTTACGGAAACCGTTCGCCCATTCCAACCCGCCTGCAAAGAAAAAAGCCCGATGAACTTTCATCAGGCTAGTGGTGATCCCGCTGGGATTCGAACCCAGGACCCTTACATTAAAAGTGTAATGCTCTACCGGCTGAGCTACG
>DLXL01000183.1:3416-4219 GCA_003448025.1 Saprospirales bacterium
AGGTCGCAAAGGTAACACGATCCAAAAACTTTACAAACCGTGGTTTTGAAAATTCTGAAAGCCCTTTTTTTGTGGATAACTCCGGCATGGTTTGCTCTAGCACAGCCTTCAGCTGATCTGCAAAAAGGGGATTCTGCCTTTGCCGCGCGACAATACCGGCTTGCCCTTCAACAATACCAGATTGTGGAAAAAGCAGGCTTCGGATCTCCGGCCATGTTGCTGAAAATGGCGTACATCCACGAAGGACTCAGCCAGATTGCACCCAGCCTGCGATACCTTAGCCTATATCATGCGCGCACCGGAGATCCGGCTGCCGAACAAAAAATTCAAACCCTGGCCGAGAAGAATCAACTCAACGGCTACCAGCTTACTGACGGGGAAAAGCTCCGGCAATTGGTCGCCAAACAAAAAATGTCCATCAGCATTCTTCTGGTCACGCTCGTTGTGGCCCTGGCCGGACTAATCTCTTTTCAAAAATTCAGACGAAATCAGGCAAACCGGGCAATCATCTCCTTGCTGGTCGTAGGCTGCCTGGCGCTGGCCTGGAATCAGTATGCCAACCGCCCCACGCAATACGGCATTTTGAATGGAAACACCAACTATCTGATGAACGGCCCTTCGGCCGGGGCGGGGTTAATGTCGATTCAAAAGGATGGGCACCGGGTAAAAATAATCGGGCGACAAGATGTCTGGTTAGCAGTTGTCTGGAACAGCAAAACGGTTTTTGTTCGTGAAAATCAGCTCCTCACGCTGGGGCCCATTCAATAGTGAATGGACACGCTGCCCTTATACTCCCGTTGGGA
>DLXL01000567.1:0-11982 GCA_003448025.1 Saprospirales bacterium
TTCATTCATTTTTTCAATAACAGACTCATAATGAGACATTACGAAGTCAACTTCATCGTAGATCCAGTCCTGTCGGGCGATGAAGTAAAAGCGACAGCGGAAACCATCCAAAAAGAGATCAAAGGTGCCGGCGGTACCATTGTTCATGTGGATGAAATGGGCCTCCGTCAATTGGCCTACCAAATCAACAAACGTTCTACCGGCATCTTCTACTGCATTGAATTTGCTTGTGAATCGTCTGAATGGCTGGTAAAATTCGAGCTGAACATGAAGCGTAACGAAAACCTACTGCGCTTCCTTACCGTTAGGCTCGATAAGTACGGCGTCAAGTACAACGACGATAAGCGCAGCGGCCGTATCGGCAGCCGTGCCAAGAAGAAAGAAGCTCCAGCAGCTTCTGCTCCTCCTGTAGATGAGGCAATCGACACGGTTTCAGCACCGGAAGTAGTTGACCTCGACGCATAAACCCATTCATTCACTCAACACTCACAAGTTCCATACAATGGCTGCTTCAAGAGAAGATGTAAAATTCCTCAGCAATCCAAAACTCGGACTGCGTGGTAAGAAATACTGCCGCTTTCGTAAATTCGGCATCAAGTACATTGATTACAAAGACGCAGACTTTCTGCTTCAGTTCATCAACGAACAAGGCAAATTGCTGCCGCGCCGTATCACTGGCAACAGCCTGAAATACCAGCGCCGCGTTGCTACTGCCGTTAAACGCGCCCGCCACCTGGCAATTTTGCCTTTCGTGGCTGACTTGATGAAATAAAACCATTAAATTTCAACAGCAATGAATATCATTCTGCTCGAACATATCGACAAGGTAGGCGCCAAGCACGAAGTCGTAAAAGTAAAAGATGGCTACGGTCGCAACTACCTCATCCCTCAAGGTTTGGCTATTGTGGCCAATAAGCCAAATATGGCTCGCCTGGAAGGCTTGAAAAAACAAGGCGCTAAGAAAGAAGCGGTGATCATCGCAGGCTACCAGGAAATGGTGGCTTCTATCGCAGGTTCTAAAATTACTATCCCTGCAAAAGCTGCCGATAACGGTCACCTTTACGGATCCGTAACCGCTCAACACCTTTCCAATGCACTCGCAAGCCTGGGTGTTACTGCCGATAAGCGCATTATCGAAATGCCTGATGAGGTGAAAGAGCTCGGCAACTACAGTGCAACTGTAAAGTTCCACCCTGAAGTAATTGCTACGGTGAACTTTGAAGTAGTAAACGAAGAGGCCTAATCATTCCTTGATGCAACCCTTCACTCAAACCTTAGTCGTTTGAGGAATAAAATATAAGCGAAACCAACTGCATTGCAGCGGGTTTCGCTTTTTTTGTGGCGCCAACCAACTACCCATTCCTTACAACATGAGAAATGTCATTATTCGCCGGGTAATTATTCTGGGAGCTGTCTCTTGCCTAAGCATGCTGGCACTTCAAATGTACTGGGTATACCGTACATGGAACTTGCAGGAACAAGAGTTCAACCGCAGGGTCAATCAGGCTTTGTTGGATGCCGCCAATGAACTGGCTCAAATGAACCTGTTCGCACTTCCCAACCAAAAACTGGTACAACAAGTTGCCACCAACTATTGGGTCGTAAATGTGAATAATGTGTTTGAAGCCCGTGACCTTGAGCATGTCTTAGGAAAAGCATTTGAAGCACAAAGCCTCAAAGAAGACTATGAATATGGCATTTTCGACTGCTCAAGCGATCAAATGGTTAGAGGAAAAGCCGTTAAATATACCTCTCAAAAAGATAATTCAGCTCCTCTGGCCGACCCCTTACCTAAACACTACGACCAGGATTTTATCTACTATTTTGGAGTGCTTTTCCCAAATAAGAGTACCAAAATCCTGAGTAGCATGTCGCTTGTATTAGGATTTAGCATCCTTTTGCTTCTTACCGTAGCATTTTTTATCTATTCCATGATTGTAATCCTGCGGCAAAAACAATTGTCGGAATTACAACGAGATTTCATCAATAACATGACCCATGAGTTTAAAACGCCGATCTCTACCATTAATATTTCAACTGATGTATTTCTGAAAAACGAAAAAATTCAGGAAGACCCCCGGTTAAGTCGTTATGCGAGTATCATTAAAGAGCAAGTACTTCGGTTGAATACGCAAGTGGAGAAAGTGCTGCAACTGGCAAAAATAGAACGGGACAACATTGAACTGCATGTAGAAGAACTCAACATTACGGAGTTGATTCATAGTATCGTACCATCTATTGAACTTAAAGTTACCGATAAAAATGGCCATTTATCACTGGATTTGAAAGCCGAAAACGCATACATAAAGGCCGACAAGCTGCACCTTACCAATATCCTGCATAATCTGGTGGATAACAGTGTAAAATACGCCAAAAAGGCCCCAGAAATCGTTATAGGCCTGCGCAAAGAGGAGAATACGGTCATTCTAAGTGTCAAAGACAATGGCATTGGGATACCCAAAGAGCATCTCCGTCGGGTTTTTGATAAGTTCCACAGGGTACCAACCGGAAACGTACACAACGTGAAAGGATTTGGCCTGGGCCTGTTTTACGTTAAAACCATGTGCAAAGAACACAAGTGGCAAATTGACCTTCAAAGTGAACTCGGACAAGGCACCATCATTAATATTCGAATGCCCTTGTCTCATGAAACCCACTGAGCCAGGATGAGACTTGAACCCGATTTTCTGTTATTTGAAACGCCTGTATTTATGGGCAGCCTGAGGCAGACCTTGCCCCATTGGCTTGAGAAAAAGCATTATACTCAAGTTATAGTACTCACCGATGACAATACCCAAACCCATTGCTGGCCACAGATACAGAACCTTCTGCCTCATTCTGTAAAAACCATAACCATTCCAGCTGGCGAGCAACACAAAAACCTCAAAACCTGTGAATGGATTTGGAATCAAATGCTCCTGCAGCAGTGCGATCGAAAATCTCTTCTTATAAATCTTGGAGGTGGCGTTATCGGAGATATGGGCGGATTCTGTGCCGCTACATGGAAAAGAGGAATCGATTTCATTCAAATCCCTACAACCCTGCTTTCCATGACTGATGCCGCCATTGGTGGAAAAACAGGCATTGATTTTCAAGGAATTAAAAACATAATTGGTGTATTCCAAAATCCGGCAGCCATATTCATCGACCCAACTTTTCTAAATACATTGGCAGAAAGAGAACTCAGAAGCGGTTTTGCCGAGGTGATTAAGCACGCTTTGATCGGCTCTCCAGTACTATTGCATAAGATCCATCAATCCGGTAATACTCCACTCCCGCACCTCGACTGGTCAGAATTGCTTCGAGAGTCAATTGCCGTAAAAATTCATGTTGTAGCACAGGATCCTACGGAACAAAACTTGCGCATGCTTCTCAATTTCGGGCATACTATAGGGCACGCCCTGGAAAGCTACTTTTTAGATACCGACACCCCGCTCACTCATGGCGAAGCCATAGCTATAGGCATGATCTGCGAAATACCGAAAGACAAACGCGCTGAGGTGGCAAAAACCCTGCTCCGGTATTTTCCTGTGGTCCCTATTCCGGAAACAGCCTACCCCGAACTTTGGAATATGATGCTTCAGGATAAAAAAAATTCGTCCGGCACGGTGCGAATGGCCGTGCCGGACGAATTACCTTTTACGCTAAACGTACTGGAATTGTCAGAAATGCAACTCCCTGATTTATTGTCAGAGTACCAAAATTTTAGTCCAGCTTAGGTTTCACCACCGTGAATACTCTGGAAATATTAAATCCGAAACGAACACCACTCAGCATTTTTCCTTCATCATTTTTGAAGAACCAATCTTCCTGAGTTTCCGTTACAAATCCCTTATACGTCATATAAGGTGAATTGGTGAAATGCAATTGAAACACGTGTCCGCCGGTTTCAATGTCAAAGCCTATGGAAAGACTGTTAACGTAGGCCGCTTCCAATTGCCCATCTGGAACGAAATAGTATTCCGCGTTCAATGCCACACGTTTGGTTAATTTGATCCGACCGGCGGCTCCAATCGCATAAACGTCATTTTTATCCTTTGGCGAACTGGTTAGATTGCGGTGGATCAAGGTAGGCATCAATTGCAGAGATAACCGACTGCTGAATTTCCGGCCAATCAACAACTGGTGGGTAAAGGATAAACGATCCGTAAACTTGTTATCCCGATTCGGCTCTTCAAATTTGAGGGTATTGATCTGTACATCTGTTACATAAGCCAGAGTGACAGGCATCGTTTTGGCTCCACTGCATTGGCGAAGGATTTTGTATTTGACAAATCCATCAATAGTCTTTTCATAAGAGCTGCGCCCGGCGCCTACCATCAACCTGTCTGTTATCCCATAATCTGCACCTATCCGGATAGAAGCGCCATCTAAACCAAACATATCGTACAATCCCTGCCTCAACGGATTGAATCGGTGTGAAAATTTAGTATCCAGTACACCTTTGGCAGTGTTTTCAATAGAATGCCCGTTCACCACCCGATTAGCCTTAAAGCTGGCAGTAGCATAATCGATCGTTTCTTCGTCGCCAAGTAGCGAGAGTAGGTCATCATCTTGAGCAAAAAGACTTAAAGGCAGGAAAAACAGAAAAAGCAGGTAGATTTTTTTCATAAAAACGGAAGGTTATTATTGCAAAAGCAATGGGTGGAAAGCAGCAGGGAAAAACACCCTAACCCCTTCCCACCCACTGTCATGAACGTTTTTTACTGTTTGGGCTCCAGAGCGGCGTCAATGAGGATTTTGGCTTCTTTGGCAATATTGCCACTCACCACCGATGGGATGGAAATATTATAGTCGGAAAGCAAAAATCCAAAACCGGCATTAATCCGGATTTTACCTCCGCCAACGGTCACAGCTCCATTCGTTGTCATATCTTTCTCTACGCCGTGAAGGTTCATTTTACCCGTTACTACAGCATTATAAGTGCCATCTTTGGATAAATTCACTTCCGACAGATTGGTAATCTTTCCTTTGAAAGTAGCCTTGGGAAACTTATCTGACTCCACGTAGTTCTCATTAAAATGCTCCTGCATCAGTGCTTTTTCAAATTTGAAACCCTTCAAAAGCACCTGCCAGGCCATTTCGCCAGTAGCTACGTCCAAAATGCAGGTTGCACTGTTGGACAGCGCTTCAAGCTTTTCAGGTGAAGCCGTTGCTGTTGCGTCAAATTTCAACTTACCATCGCGTGTTAAATACTTGGCTGCATCCTGAGCAGTAGCCACTGAAGTGACTAAAAACGCGACAAGCAGAAAAATCCATTGTTTTTGCATGAATATTAAGTGTTTGGTTTGTGTAGTTAGTGCTGAACCAGGATTCCTATTTCAACTCAACGCAGCGGGAAAGTTGAACATCGAGATTTAATCCGTCACATTTTCCTTTCAAAGTTACTTTTTCCCCGGCAGGAAACTCTTGTCGGGCATGTTTGCTTAACGCATCCAATTCGCAAATAACTAAAAACTCATCCCCGGTTTCCAATGAAACCTTGACCGGCCCTCCTTCAGGCTTGCTTACTTCTTTCACAACCCCGGAAACCGCTAAGGTTTTGCCCAGATATTGTTTGTCAGCGACTTTTTCATCCGTATTATACGCCTGAAACAGGGCGCTTGCCTCTATAGTCACATCTGCCTTTGCACTTGACATGTTTTCGTGAGGCTTATTCCATAGCGCTATGGCGATAGACGCACCAATCAGGACAACTCCTACCACCAACATTAAGATTCTTTTACCAGACATCATGGAATAATAGGTTTAAGTGAAAATGGAACGATTTCTTGTTGGGTTTTCATCCGCTAGTTAATTATTAGGAGCACCGGCCCTGACCCAGGCTTCAATCTTGCTTTGGTTACATTCAGACATTGGACCGGAAGGTGGCATAATGCCTCCAATGCCATTTACCCGATTCTCAATTTCATTACTGAAACCCTTTATCTGATCATAATTTGTCAATGGAGAACTGGACTGTACCCCTCCCTGAACATGGCAGGAAATACAATTTGCATTAATAATCGGCAACACATCCTGACTGAAACTGATACCCACTGTGTCGCAGGAAACAACGCCATATTGCTCCACCTCATTATCGTAATAACAGGCATTTTGTGACAAAACCATCAGGAAGGCACATGCAAGAACAGAAACAAAAACTTTTTTCATGGAAGGCCATGTATTGGATTGATGAATGTTGGTGGCAAATATAGCAGCATTTGCCTTACCAATTATCTAGAAAGTCTAGTTTTCAGGCGCTCCCAACTGAATCCAGGCTTGAATCCTTTGCAAACTGCATTCATCCAGTTTGGCGCCTCCGAGCGGCATCCAGGAACTGCTCCTTGTGATGGAACTATACAACTTCCCATTAAGCGCATATGCTTTGATTTCTGTGTAATTGCTGAGTTTAACGCCCCCCTGAGGATTATTTCCACTATGGCACCCTAAACATTTTGCTTGAATCAACGGCTGAATCAGAGACGAGTATTTGGCGTCTGTTGGATCACATCCCCCAAAATTTTCATCACACGCATTGTTTAGAGCCCCTTGAGACACCCATCTTTTAATCAAGTCAATTTGCGCTGTTGATAATGCAGCATTTGGCGCCGGAGGCATTCGGTCATCAGGATCACTATCAAGAATGGCACGTATCAACTTATTCTTCTCAAAATCGTTATTAGTCGCATCCTCTACGGTTGCCAACAGGTTTTGATAAGAGTCCAAAACTACTCCTTCTTTGCGGTCCTGAAGATTATGGCAGCCTGACTCTGTACAATTAGACACCAGAATGGGTAAAATTTGATTTTGAAAATAAACCGAATCAGGATCACACATGCCGGAAACAGGCGGGTCGGGGAGCATATTCGGGCCAATAAAAGGGTCGTGTTGGCAGGACACCATAATCAGACACACCGGCAACACACCTAATATACTTACAAGCTTGAACCACTTCATAAATGAATCTGTTGAAAATTGAAGAAATGCAACCAAGGGATTAAAGGCTTTCCGTTGTTTTGTGTTGAAATACATTCATTCAAAAACGAAAATCAAGGTGTTCCTATTTTACCATTGGGTAAACATTCACAATAATCATGACTCAAAAGAACTGGAAAGTATATTTGAAAAAACTAGGCTGGGCAGGGATTATCTTTTTCACGGTCAAAGGAACCATTACCCTGTTATTCGGCGCGTGGCTGCTTAAGCTCATGGGATGTGAGCCCTAAGTTCTTTACCTTTGCTACACTGTCGCTAATTTGACTATAAATCACCAGCCGATGAATATCAAAATCCACACCTTAATACTCCTTTTCATCCATTGTACCGTATTCACGGTACATGGACAACTAACCTTAAAGGTCACCTCCATCCCCCCCAATACCCCTGCAGGCGCCAATATTCATGTTGCAGGCACTTTCAACAACTGGAATCCGGGCGATGCCACCAAAATTCTGACGAATAATGGCTCCGGTCAATATCAAATCACGATCAACCCTCCAATTGGAGAGGTGAAATTCAAATTCACCAGAGGAAGTTGGGCCACCGTTGAAGGCAATCTGAATGGTGGATTTCTGCCAGACAGAGTATTATTATATAATGGATTGCCTACTACAGTCAACCTGACCATCCTTAGCTGGGAGGATTTGGGGGCCGGAGGAACAGGAACCGCCGCACCCAACGTACAATTGCTTGATGAGGATTTTTACATGCCTCAACTTGACCGAGTGCGCAGAATTTGGATCTACTTACCTCCGGATTACTTTACTACCAGTAAGAAGTATCCGGTGTTGTATATGCAGGACGGACAAAATCTCTTTGACCAAAATACTTCTGCATTTGGAGAATGGGAAGTTGACGAATCACTTAACGAACTACATGCCTCAGGAGACTGGGGATGCATCGTTATCGGTATTGATAATGGAGGCCAACTCAGATTAGACGAGTATTCCCCTTGGTTTAACCCGCAGTACGGTGGCGGAGAAGGCGCCGATTATGTGGATTTTATTGTCAACAACCTGAAGCCATATGTAGATGCCAATTATCGAACACTCCCCGGCAGACTCACAACCGGAATTGCAGGTAGCAGTATGGGAGCGCTCATAAGTATGTATGCCTTTTCGGAACGTCAGGATATCTTTTCTAAAGCTGGGGTTTTTAGCCCGGCATTTTGGTTTGCAGGAAATCAACCCGCCAGTCATGTCGCCTCTAATCCGAAGCAAGGCGCAGCACGGGTGTATTTTATTGCCGGTGCCGACGAGGAGGATAATGGCAACCAATCCAATTATGTTGTAGAAGACATGCAGGAAGTTGCAGATGCCATGACAACAGCCGGGTTTAACACCACTGAAAAATCTTTCAATGTCAGTCCAGACGGCAAACATTCCGAATGGTTCTGGGCTCGTGAATTTCCGGATGCCTATGAATGGCTTTTTGCCGATTTCACAACCAGTATACAAGATCCATCAAACCAACACGTTTCGCTTGAAATATTCCCTAACCCAAGTCAAACCTGGGTATATTTTTCCGGATATGCCACAACAGATACCCTGGAAGTACAGGTAATAGGTATTGATGGAATTATATATCAACAGACTACCCTGCTGGCTGGAACGGCTTTTTGGACCGGCGACCTGCCCTCAGGTTTTTATTTGATAAAAGCCAGAATTCCGGGAGACTCCTGGGCAACCGGTCGACTGGTAAAACCTTAACATCGTACATTCCTGTCCTTTAATCCTTCACCCCCGGAATCCCTGTAGGTTTTACAGGACGTTCCCCTGCTTTTGGCAATCATTGACACCAATCAGAATAGAGAAGCGCTTGATCTGAAAAGAGCTTGTCGTATCTTTGCGCCTGCCATGAGCGATACTATCCACCATGAATGCGGCATTACCGTGCTGCGGCTACTTAAGCCACTCGATTTCTACCACAAAAAATACGGCACTCCCTTTTATGGTGTGCAAAAAATGCAACTTTTGTTGCAGAAAATGCGCAACCGTGGTCAGGACGGGGCCGGGATAGCCACCATCAAACTGAATCCGCAACCGGGTACCAGGTACATTAGCCGCAAGCGGTCTAATGCGCCAAACTATCTGACAGATCTATTTGACATGGTCTGGACAAGATTGAACGCCGTTACCCCGGAACAACGCAACGATCCTCAGTGGTTGCGTGAGAACATGCCCTATATGGGAGAGGTATTAATGGGCCACCTTAGATATGGCACCCATGGCGGCAACTCAATAGAACTGGTTCATCCTTTCCACAGACAGAACAACTGGATAAGCCGAAACTTGCTGTTGGCTGGCAATTTCAACATGACCAATGTTGATGAGTTGTTTCAGGAATTGGTTGATTTGGGGCAATATCCTAAAGAAAAAAGCGACACGGTTACCGTACTGGAAAAATTCGGCCATTTTTTGGACGATGAAGTTCAACGGCTTCATACCTGGTATAAACCAGACGGGCATACTAATCCGGATATTAATCAGCTTATTTTCGACAACCTGGATGTGCAACGCCTGTTACGCAGAGCCAGTAAAAAATTTGACGGTGGCTATGTACTCGGCGGCATGATTGGCCATGGAGATTCATTTCTCATGCGCGACCCTAACGGGATCCGTCCGGCTTACTGGTATCGGGATGACGAAATAGTTGTTGGAGCATCCGAACGTCCGGCCATTCAATCTGTATTCAATGTCCGATTTAAAGACATGAAGGAGTTGAAGCCCGGGCATGCACTCATCATTAAATATAATGGTGTAGTAGAAGAACTCCCTTTCATTGAACCTCGTGAAAAGAAAGCCTGTTCCTTTGAAAGGATCTATTTCAGTCGGGGAAACGACAGGGAAATATATCAGGAAAGGAAGAAACTTGGCGCGTCTCTGGCACGACCAGTGCTTGATTCCGTGAATTTTGATTTGAAAAACACGGTGTTCAGTTACATACCTAATACTGCAGAGGCTGCCTTTTATGGACTCATGGAAGGTTTGGAAAAAGAACTGAATCAATGGAAACAAGAACAAATCCTGGCACTTGGCGATAAATGCACCCCGGAAAAGCTTGCTGATATATTATCTGTGCGACCCCGAAACGAAAAACTGGTGCATAAGGATGACAAACAACGAACCTTTATTGCCGACAAGAAAGCCAGGAATAACATGGTGAACCACGTTTACGATGTTACCTATGGTGTTTGTCAGGATAATAAGGATACCCTGGTATTGCTAGATGACTCGATTGTTCGCGGAACCACACTGCGCGATAGCATCGTAAGTATTACGGCAAGACTTCAACCTAAACGTATCATTATCCTGAGCAGCGCTCCTCAAATTCGCTTCCCTGATTGTTACGGGATCGATATGAGTAAAATGAAAGACTTCGTTGCCTTTCAGGCATTGGTAGAGTTGCTAAAAGAAAGTCAACAGGAACATCTATTGCAGGAAGCATATATAAGGTGTAAGCAATCCGAGATGCTTCCGGTAGAGGCCGTCAAAAATGAGGTTGTTGAATTATATGCAATCTTTGAGTACCAACAGATCAGTCGGAAAATAGCCGAATTGGTACGCCCTAAAGATTTAAAGCCAGGCCTGGAACTCATATTCCAAACATTGGATGGCCTTCATGATGCCTGTCCGGGTAATAAAGGAGATTGGTACTTCTCAGGAAACTATCCAACTCCGGGGGGAAATAGGGTGGCAAACCGAGCTTTCATGAATTACATTGAGAACAAAGATGTGCGCGCTTACTAAGCGTTTCTGCAACTTATACCGGTATTCTACCCAATCTCCCGCCCAGATTGTGTTTCCATTCTTCCCCAAATAATATTTTTTAAAAAAAACTTACAAAGGGTATTGGTAAAATAAAATTCGTTCTTACCTTTGCGGCCGCTTTTGAAAGCAACACCTGAACGAAGGTGTTTTGAACATCCAAACGGAGGCTCACCAGAAAAAAAGACAACAAAAAAACTTTATTTTTTTTTATCTTTTTTCTTGGTAAAGAAATCAAAAGCATCATACCTTTGCGGCCCGAAAGTTAACCAACACATTAACTTCCGAAAAGCTTAAAGGCAAGAAGTTGCCTTTTTAATTTTGAATAGCAAGTGCCACTTATAGTGGTTATTACTATAAAAGTTCATTGACGTATTGACAGCAGAAGAGGATGAGAGGTAAGGGATAAGAGATGGAATAAAGAGATTTAAGAATGACGTTTGTTATTGAGTTTTCGGACTTGATAATAGGCAAAGAGTACACTATGGAGAGTTTGATCCTGGCTCAGGATGAACGCTAGCGGCAGGCCTAATACATGCAAGTCAAGGGGATAGCAATATCACCGGCGGACGGGTGCGTAACGCGTACACAACGTGCCCAAGGGAGGGGGAAAGCGGCTGGAAACGGCCGGTAATACCCCATGGTGTTGTTGAATGGCATCATTTAACAACTAAAGTACCAGCGCCCTTGGATCGGTGTGCGTTCGATTAGCTAGTTGGCGGGGTAACGGCCCACCAAGGCTCCGATCGATAGGGGGTGTGAGAGCATGACCCCCCACACGGGTACTGAGACACGGACCCGACTCCTACGGGAGGCAGCAGTAAGGAATATTGGACAATGGGCGGAAGCCTGATCCAGCCATGCCGCGTGAAGGATGAAGGCGCTCAGCGTTGTAAACTTCTTTTGGATGGGAACAATAATCGAGACTTGTCTTGACTTGAGGGTACCATCAGAATAAGCACCGGCTAACTCCGTGCCAGCAGCCGCGGTAATACGGAGGGTGCAAGCGTTATCCGGAATCACTGGGTTTAAAGGGTGCGTAGGCGGTCTAATAAGTCAGTCGTGAAATCGCTGGGCTCAACCCATGCAATTGCGATTGATACTGTTAGACTTGAATGGGGTTGAGGCTAGCGGAATGCGACATGTAGCGGTGAAATGCTTAGATATGTCGCAGAACACCGATTGCGAAGGCAGCTAGCTGGGCCTTTATTGACGCTGAGGCACGAAAGCGTGG
>DLXL01000411.1:0-7285 GCA_003448025.1 Saprospirales bacterium
CTAAGACACTAAGGCACTAAGAATAAGGCCCCCTGGACTGCGTCCAGGGGGCCTTTCTTTATGATTGTTCTGTCGTTAAAGGCTTGAGCAGTATTAATTCGATTTGTACCAAAGAAGCCAAGCCGAACGCCAACTCAAACACTCCCCAACTCAAACACTTAAACACTTATTATGCATCTGCTTCTTTCTTATCATCATCGGCTTTGTGCACTACATCGTCAATGATAATGATGCCTTCTTTCGGATCGGTTGAAACGGCCGCAACATCTTCTTGTTTTGCAGCAGGTGCTTCTTCTTCTGTAGCAGCAGGCGCTTCTTCCTGTGGAGGAGCAGCCGGAGTTTCTTTATCCTCTTTTTTCAGGGACTCCAATACTTCCTCTGCTTTTTCAATGGCTTCTTCAAAAGCTTCTTCTGCTTTTTCTGCGGCAACAGAAGCTACCGCTTTTGCAGTGTCCAGAGCGTCCATGAGTACATCTCCCAACACATTGGTTGCAGCTTCAAACAGGGAATCATCTTTGGTAGCAGCGGCTGCTTTGGCATGTGTTTCCGCTTCAATCTCTGATTTTATAGCTGCCTTTTTAGCTTCAATTTGCTGACGCTCCTGTTCTTTGGCGGCCTGACGCGCCTCCTTATCGTGGGCAGTAGAGGCCTGACGCTGCACATCTGCACGCGTTTTGGTCAGTTCTGCAAGGCGTTCACGTTTTCCGGATACCCGCTCTTCAATCATTTTGATTTTAGCGCTGCGGATCTGTGCTTCCAGCTGACCTTCGGTCGTGTTTACCTTTTTTTGTTGAAAGCTGAGTTCATCATCATCGCGGCGGATACTTTCTTCCAGGCGTTTGATGGCATCCTCGAGGCCTGCAAGACGCTTATCATGGCGGTCTGAAATGCTTCCACTGTTAGCATCCGGGCCAAATTTGCGCTCTTTTGCTTTTTTGAAAGCCCCATCAATACGCTCCCAGAGTTTGTTACGATGTTCATTGCTCATACGGGAATTGTGGTAATCCCGCTGCATTTTTTTCAGATCGTCAAATACGCTGTTGAATTTTGCGCCTCCGGTAGCAATGCGCTCTTCAATTTCATCCAGCGCTTTGCTGAAGTTATTGTAGACACCCTCAGACACTTCCATGAACTCACTATTCACTTTTTTACGCACCTCTTTCAGTTGCTCAAAAAGCGCATTGATACCGTCGCGGAGATCATCGGCGTGTTGTTTATATAAATTTCGCTCACGGCTTTGCCCCTGAACTTTGTCCCAAAAGGTTTTTAGTCCTGCAAAAAGCTTGTTATCGTAGTTGGCAAGAGAGGCTACCTTTTCCTTAAATTCAGCCAATTCCTGCTGGTAGGCTGCATGCAGTTTAGCAGAAAGTACTGCAAACTGCCACTCTGTCTGTGCGCGCTGAACCAAATCAGGCCGATCAGCCTTCAGGTCGTCTGGCAACAAACTCTCTGTTACCGTAAGTTCTCTTTCAAGTGTTTGATATCCCTCCGGGAATGCTACGGCTTCTTTATCATCGCGCCAGTCCTGCATCATTTTTTGCACAAAGGCTTCAGTGACAATACTTTCCGGGAAGGAGTACAACATAATCTTGTTCGCGTCGGCATGGAGTTCGAGTGCGATCAGGATTTTCTCATTTTCGGCATTGCTGCCCCAAATAACAAGCTTGTTCTTCATAATACTGCAGATGTCGGTACGTAATGGATCGACTTGTACGTGAATGTTGATTTCGCCGCAAAATTAGGCGTTTGTTACGGCTTTTTTCTGTTTTAGTTTCAAAATCCCAGCAGAAAGCAGGTATTCAGCAATTTGAACGGCATTGGTAGCGGCCCCTTTGCGAAGGTTATCGCTAACCACCCACATATTCAGGGTATTTGGTTGGGTTTCGTCGCGTCGCAACCTTCCAACGAACACTTCGTCTTTATCGTGTGCCATTAAAGGCATTGGGTATTGTGCTTCAGCGGGATTATCAACCACCACCACACCGGGAGCCTTTTCCAGTATACTGCGTACCTGGGCCAGATCAAAATCTCGCTCAAACTCTACATTAATTGATTCAGAGTGACCACCAATGACGGGAACACGCACGGTAGTGGCTGTAACCCGAATTTGGTCGTCGCCCATGATTTTTTTGGTTTCATTAACCATTTTCATTTCCTCCTTGGTGTATCCATTTTCTGTAAACACATCAATATGCGGCAACAAGTTCAGGTCAATGGGATGCGGATAAGCACGCTCACCGGATTTCCCTTTGCGCTCATTCATGAGTTGGTTAACGGCTTTAACGCCTGTACCTGTAACACTTTGATAGGTACTCACCACTACCCTTTTGATTCCAAACTGATCGTGCAATGGCTTGAGTGCTACCACCATTTGAATAGTGGAGCAGTTAGGATTGGCAATAATCTTGTCCTTTTTTGTCAATACATGGGCATTTACTTCAGGCACTACCAGTTTCTTATCCGGATCCATTCGCCATGCGGATGAGTTGTCGATTACAACGGTTCCGCGATCAGCAAACCTGGGCGCCCAATCTTTGGATATACTGCCTCCGGCTGAAAAAATGGCTACATCCGGTTTTTTGCCAACTGCAGCATCCATGCTGATTATCTTGTATCGTTTACCCCGAAATTTGACCGTTTTACCAACGGATCGTTCAGAAGCTACCGGGAATAACTTGGTGATAGGGAAATTACGTTCTTCCAGCACTTGCAACATTTTGGTTCCAACCAAACCGGTGGCTCCTACAACGGCTACTTTCATTACTGAGTGAATGGGTGAATATGTGAATGAGTTAGTGAATGAGCGGCAAAGTTATGGAATCAAACTATGCCGCAGCGTTAAAAAATGTGGCAATTCATCCAAAAAAATCGATACAGAACCTCCGTGGAAGCGCAATTTTGGTTTCCTTCGCTCTTCATTCAATCAAACCTGCAGGCTACTCCAATTGTCCTTTGCTATGAGCACAAAAACCGCAATCCTGGCCTTATGGTTTTTACTGTTATATACCTTTCCCTGCAAAGGCCAAGGCGGCTTTATCATTTCCGAAGGGTTGGACCACGTAGATATTCCTTTTGAATACGTCAATAACTTTATCGTTCTGAACATCGCGTTCAATGGTCCTCTCCCCTTAAAGTTCATTTATGATACCGGTGCAGAACATACCATCCTGACCAAACGGGAAATCAGTGATATTCTGCAGGTTCGTTACGACCGGGAATTCCGGGTAAAAGGCTCTGATCTGAGATCCGAATTAATAGCCTACCTGGCACGAAACATTCGCCTACAAATCATGGGCAAAGAGGTAGTGGCCAAACAGGAAGATGTTCTGGTACTCAAAGATGATTATTTCAGGTTTGAACAATATGCCGGCGTAGAAGTACATGGTATTTTGGCAGGAAGAGTGTTTTCCAACTATCTGATGAAGATCAACTATCAGAAACGAATCATCAGTTTGTACGAAAGAGGCGCATACTCCCCAGACAAACATGGATTTGATCCATTACCCGTAGAACTATTTCGAAATAAAGTCTACATCAATACTCAGGCACAGTTAAGGCAGGACACTAGCGCAAGTATAAAATTGTTGCTTGATACGGGAGCCGGTATGCCGCTTATGCTATTCACCAACACTCACCCGCTTATTCAGCCCTCCGCCAATGCCATCCCATCCAACATTGGCATGGGGCTGGGAGGCTACCTGGAAGGATTTGTGGGGCGAACACCTCAACTGACATTAGGCGATTTTCAACCTGGAAATGTGTTGACTTATTTTCAAACGATAGACACCTCTCAGGACCTGAGTTATCTTAATGGACGGAACGGCCTGATTGGGAATGACATTTTAAGCAGGTTTCAGCTCTGTCTTGATTATCATTCAGCAACTTTATGGCTTAAACCAACCAAAAAAATCAAAGAGGCCTTTGTATACGACCGGAGTGGTTTGAATATCATCGCATCAGGTTTTAACCTCAATTATTTCACCGTATTAAATGTTTTGCCCGGATCGCCGGCGGAGGAATGCGGCATTCTGGCGGGCGACCGGATCATGAAGATTGGCTTTTGGGCGGCCAGCTTGCACTCACTGGCTGAACTCCAAAAAATGTTGCAACAAAAGCCCGGTAAAAAGGTGAAAGTTGTGATCAAGCGGGATGGCAAGCTGATAAAAAAACAGCTCATTCTCAGAGATTTGATCTGATGGCCTCCTTCTGTCCTGCTGTGGAAAGCCTTTTACCAGGCGCTACCATCCACCTTCAAATTCCATATTTAGCACCTGTTTTGAGTTGATTTTCCCACCCAAATACACCGTTTTTTCATAATACATGGCGTAAACTACCCCCCAGTCAGGATTGATTACGTAACTGATGTAAATATCAATTTGGGGCGGATATTTATCTAAAATATCTTTGATGGTGGATTCGGCCGCAATGTCGATTAATGCAGCCATCATCAGTTTTCGCGCATCAGCTTCTGCTATGGTGATGTAAACCTGTTGTCGAACCAATCCATTCCAGTCTTCAGGAGCTGTGGTCAGTACTTCATTTTGATAGTTCAAAACTTCTTTCGGATTAAACGGATTTTCTACCTCATCTGTAAATATCCAGGTGCTGTCCAGCGCATATTCCATTCCATAAAACTTGTGAAGGGTTTGCAGATCATCGAAGTATTTTATCTGGGTATATTCCGGACGGGCAAACATTTCCAGCAAGGCTTCCATCAATACAGGGTCTTTAGCATATTTACTGTTTTGCTTTAAACGTTCCACAGCCTTCTGTACGGAAGCCTGAATAACATCTACCTTAAGGGGCTCCAAAAACACGCCGTTATTATCAATGGAATATTCCAGAATGATTGCATCAAGCTCCTTTTCAATCAGGGTAATTTCGGACTCCGGAATGCCGATACGGATCATTTGTTCCCGCACTTCATCAAAATCAAATTTTTTCAGCAGCCTGATAACATAGGTGGAATCTGTTGTGTCTGAGACGACAAGGCTTAATAAATAGTCTCTACCGATGCTATCTCGTAAACTTTCGTCATTGCGATAAGAGAGTTTATACTCCTGGACACTATATGGAAAGGTATCGTTAAGCGACCAATAAGCAAGTAGGGGTATAAAGACTTGGCTGGTGTCCTGTGCCCGGGTATTGAGGCTCAACAGGAAGCCGAAAGAAATCAAAAAAAGTAAACGCATAAAATTTGGCTTGCTGGCAGTTTGGTTGAAATGGCCAAGAGATACTACATTTGAGCAAAACTTATTCCAAATTCACATGGGCATCGGAATACTAATAGGAATCATCGTTGCTGCCGGCTTACTGGGTGGCACCGCGAACTATCATATGGAACAGACAAATGGCGCCGGGTTTCGCAAATCCGTCCTGCTGGGCCTTACTGCGGCGGCTACCGTTCCATTATTTCTAAAAACAGTATCCAGCAATCTGATGGGTGAATGCCTCGCGGGCGATGTCATTTCCCATTTTGTTTTTTTTGGCTTCTGTACCATTGCGGCCATTTTTTCTTCCAAATTCCTCCAATCCTTAGGGGATAAACTGCTTCAGGAAATGAAGGAGGTGAAACAAAAACAGGAAGAACTAACCGAAACCACAGATGTGCTGGTTTCACAGAATTCAGACCCGGTGGCAGGACAAAATCCGGCTTCCATACCTTCAGAAGGTTCAGAATTTGAATCGTTCAACACTAAAAGCAGCACCTCTGCAACTTTGTCGCTCAGCGAAGAGCAAAAAATTCTCGGTGTTTTGGGCGCCGGCAAGTTTGACTTCAGAACTGCAGAAGGTATTGCTCAAGATTCCCAACTGGAACCAGCTGTGGTGCAACTTAAGCTTCAGGAATTGGAATCCGCCGGTAAGGTTAAAAAAACACGGCGGACACGCGATAACTCCTGGATCTGGAGTCTAAAATAGACCGAATGAATTTTCTGTCCACTTTTTTCCACTGACCTTTGGAAAATTGGTTCAGGAATATCTACCTTTGCGGGCATTTTTGAAAGAAGTATCACTTTTTAGCGCATAAAACAATGGAAATCATTGCATTGCAGGGTCGTCGGAAAGAAAATTCCGGCAAAGTAGAGGCAACCAAAATTCGTCGCAACGGTCAAGTACCAGCGATCATGTATAAAAGCGGTGGTAGCGAGCCTATCCAGTTCACTCTGGACGCTACGGAAATTCGTCCGCTTATTTTTACGCCAAAATTCAAAATGGCAGAAATCACTGTCAATGGCACAACGCACAAGTGCATTGTGAAGGATATTCAGTTCCACCCGGTTTCTGAGGCTGTCCTGCACATCGACTTCCTTGAGTTGGTACCTGGTATTAAATTTAAAGCTACGGTTCCACTGCGTTTTGCAGGTCAGGCGCCTGGTGTAAAAGCCGGCGGTAAATTTATTCCCCGCATGCGCTCTGTAAACATTCTGACTACTCCTGACAAAGTAGTAGATGAGATCAATGCTGACATTTCGGCAATGGATTTGGGCTCAACGCTCCGTATTCGCGACATTTCAGGTGTTGACGGCGTTGAAATTACCAACCCAGCCGCTGTGCCTATTGCTTCCATTGAAATTCCACGTGCATTGAAAGCCGGCAAATAATATTGGAACGCATATCCGTTCCTTTCACGGGCGGCCCGAACCTCGGGCCGCCCGTTTTTCATTGGTTCACCACCAGGCTTTTTTACTTTTGCCTGAAATTCCTTTGGCTATGATCCAATTTTCCTGCTTACCCTTTGACGCCCTATCCCCGCATACACTTTATGAGATTCTGGCCCTGCGTCAGGAAGTATTCGTGGTGGAACAAAACTGTGCCTATCAGGATTGTGATGGGAACGATCAGGCGAGCTACCATCTCATGGGAAGGAATGAACAAGGCAAGCTGATTTGCTACACCCGACTGATCCCCAAGGGCATTTCCTACCCTGACTATGTGTCCATCGGACGAGTGGTCAGTTCCCCTTCTGCACGCGGAACTGGCGCCGGCATCATACTCATGGAGGAAAGCATCCGAAAATGTCGCGAACTCTTTGGCGATGAACCCATCAAGATCGGCGCTCAATCTTACCTGCTGAAGTTTTATGAGCGATCTGGATTCAGGTCTACAGGAGAGGAGTATCTGGAGGACGGGATCCCACACACCAAAATGATATTGGAAGGCACAAAGTATTGACACAAAGACACAAAGACACAAAGACACAAAGACACTTTTTTATTCAGCTTCGCTGAATAAAAACACGAAGGGCCGGCTAACAGCCGGCCCTTCGTGCCTTCGTGCCTTCGTG
>DLXL01000411.1:7440-8895 GCA_003448025.1 Saprospirales bacterium
TTCGTGCCTTCGTGCCTTCGTGTCAATACTTTGTGCCTTTTAACGGCGGAGGCGAATGGAATAGGATTCACCGTTGGCCAGGGTAAGGGTACCAAATCGGTCGCAAGTTCCATCCCCGAAGTCGAGGGTACGCGTGCGCACACCTGCGGTGAATTCAATGACACCGGAAGAAATCCAGCGGCAGGATGCACGCTTAACTAATGGTTCCGTGATGGTTGCTGTAAAATCTACACCATTGCGGTTGGTTCCGGAGGCTGTACCTGTGCTGCTCCAAACATCGTCCCAGTGGGTAGCGGTATTGCCACCTTCTACCAGAACACTGGTTCGTGTCTTATTCCACATGGTGCTGGTACCATCGTCAAATGTAAGCTTCATATCTGTTGCTACTTTCGTGTAAGACCACAAACCGTCGGCATTTTGGCCATTATTGGTCCAGGTGCGTGTTCCTTCAACTTTTACACCATCTACGAAGAAATCTTCATGGGTAACCGTTCGAACTGCGCCGGGCGTACGAATTTCTGCAGTTTGGTTGATGATTAGCTTACCGCTGAGTACTCGTCCGTCAGGGCGTGTACAGGAAGCACCATAATCGATGGTAATCGTATTGGGCCAGGTGCCCTCTGGCTGGGCGAAGGTAACCGTAGGACAAGGGCCGCCACCGCGTTCTTCAACAGCGATATCTGCATCCAGATCAATTTGTTCGGTATAGTCTTCGTTAGCTGAGAGGTCTTCAGCAGTGGTAATGGCGACATCGTTGTTGTCGTTTTTGCGGCAGGACTCCATGGCAAAAACTGTGAGCAAAAGGGCAGTCAGAAACAAAACAGACTTTTTCATGAATCGGTATTTTTATGTGTAATGAATGGTTTGGTGGAAAAACGGTTTACCGGCCGGTGAACGTATACATAGACCGGGTGATGCCAATATGGTTTAAAGGCTGAATACTTAAAAGAATGTTAAGGTTTTATGCTTGATTCCAGCTAAATCCAGCTTGGATATTTCCTTAAAAGGATTTACTTTTAGGGTGGATTTGACATTCAAGGATGCTGTAGATGATCCGACTTATATATATAAAACCATCCTGACCATGACCTACACTACATTTGAAATCAAGAAGTACAGGACGTCCTTGTTTACAACAGGCGCCAAAATGAACCTCTTCGATATTGGAGGCGTAAACTTTGCCAATCTTTTTTTCCGACCCGATTCTGAAACACTCAGGGACGCCTATCGTGACGAGGAGGGCATTTACCGTATGTTTTTTCACCGTTCGGAATTGAAAGATGTAGTGGATTTGCTGCGCAATGAAGCTCCCGTTTACCTGCACGTTTGGGATTTAGGTGGAAACAACACGCATTTATCCACGGCCAGAGAGCCTGTGGGGGAAGGGGAAAAATAAAGACACGAGAAGTTTGTTTCCTCCAACACTAAGGAACAAAAACACTAAAACACAAAAAC
>DLXL01000411.1:9081-12451 GCA_003448025.1 Saprospirales bacterium
AAAACACAAAAACACTAAAACACACAAGCACTAAAACACTAAACCTTCCACAACCGCAGGAACAACACTTCCAACGCCAGGAATAACAAGGCAAACACCACACACCAACGCCAGAGTACAATTCCCCGCTCCTGTTCGTCCACTACCTGAGCAAAATTGGCTTCAGCGCTGGCAGACATTACGCTCATATTGGCTGGCAAATCCTTGGCCAGCACCTCGTCCGTTTTAAACCGCAAGTCGCTTTCCTTGCGGTCATAATTGAAGGCGAACTCGGCTAGAGTGCTGTCGCCCAGCAAATGCAATTGGTACCAGCCGGCATCGCGCACCTGGGTTCCAGGGGTGAGCATTACTTTTGATCCAAAAATGCGTTGTTCCGGGATGAATTCGCCCCCGGCTGCTGCATCTTTAGGGGTTTGACCGGCATTTTCCGGCACCATTTTCAATTTATAATTGGATTCGCCGGAGGCAGAAACTTTGTGTTTTGCCTCCAGTACCTCATCTTTCCCGATGGTATAGGCAATTTGCCGCCCTTTGGTTCCGGCAATCGCCATTTTAAACAACATTGGCACAAAGATCTCTCCGTTGCGCACCAGATCGCTCACTTGTTCCTGCAATGGAGCAGCACAAGCATAAAGCGCACCCTCCCCCTGTGGGAATTTTATCAGAAAAGCCGAACCATCCCGATAGGTCAGGATTTGCTCTCCCCTACCCTGTGCAAAACGGTAATTTCCCTGGGTAGCCGGCAAGCGCAGGTTCGCGCTTTTATTCAGGAATACATCTTTGAACACAAACTCTTCCGTGTTAATCTGACTGGCCTGACGCGGGTTGGGGTCAAAAGCTCCCAGATTTCCTCCGCCAAACTGTTGCAGAAGACCATCATAAGATGCGAGATCAGCACTTTGACCTGGGAACACCAGCACATTTCCTCCGTTTTGACAAAAAGTCTTTAATTCATTAGTCAGACCTGAAGAAATCGCATTTAATTCATTCAGCACAATGAGCTGATAGTCTGAAAAGCGGGAATAATCCAGGGCACGGGCATCCGAATTATCAAGCCGGAAGTATTTAGCGCCGAGGAAGGCGTTCTCGATGTATTTATTGGCAGACTGGCCATTGATAGCCAGCACATTAATGCGTTCTGCTACATAAAACGATGCGAAATAATCATCATCAAACTGCACCGGAAAGTCTGTTACTGACACCTTGGCTTCGTGCCAGCCCGGATGGAGAATGGTAAAACTTATGGTATCCAGTCGGGTACTTCTGGCGGGAATAGTCAACGCGCCAACCGGCTTGGTTTGGCCGTCGTGACGTAAACTGAGTCTGATATCTGCTGCTTCTTCATCGCTGCGATTGCTGAGTTTTACGAGCAGATTGGCAGGTTGATTGAGTATTTGAACCGGGCTTTCAAACCATGCACTGTCAATGGATACATTGCGTTCCTGAACTGCCCGCATCGGCACCAGTTTTACTTCCAGAAGCGAATCACGGAAGTTAGTTACATCTGCAATATTTTCCTGGAAATCGCTGACTAAATAAGCGATTTTGTTTTCCTGTTTGCCTGTGTTAAGGCATTGTTGCTGGCGAATCAACACTTTGGAAAGGTCTCTGGAAGCCGGGTTGATCCTGATCTCATCAATTCGCGCAAGGGCGTCTTCCTGACTCACAAGGCGCTGATCGCGGCCCTCGAATTCATTCGTCAGGATTTGAAAGCGGTCTGTAACGGAGTAAGCTGATACGATATCACGTGCACGTTGTTTAGCCAACTCCACCAATGGGGCATCTTTAGACAGCGCATTCATGCTGAAAGAATTATCTACAAATATGGAAACCGCACGTTCTCCTTTTTTAGCCTGATTCGCTAAGGGAATAAATGGCTGGGCGAAGGCAAGCACCATGGCAATGATAGCCAGGCAACGCATCAGAAGCACCAGCAGGTTGCGCAGTTTTTGGCGATTGCTGGTTTCTTCCTTCACTTCTTTGAGGAAACGAACATTCGTAAAGTAGACCCTTTTAAAACGCCTGAAATAAAACAGGTGAATAATGATGGGTATTGCAATAACTGCAAGCGCTGCGAGAAATCCGGGGAATAAAAATTGCACGTTTGAAAACGGAGTTACATGGAACGAAAAACGCAGTGGCGTCAAATCGGGGGGTAAAATTGCAAGTTTTCCCCGACATAGATGCTGCTCAAGCAAGCATAAGAACAAATTTTACCGTTAATGGATGCGTGGAGCTGCCTTTTTTTGTTCGATGAATAATTTTTAGCCTCCACTTGCGACCTTTACGTCGGGATTTCAAAACATCAACTATGCAAGCTTACCACGACCTCCTCAGGCATATTCTTTCTCAAGGTGCTGAAAAATCAGACAGAACCGGTACGGGCACCATTTCCGTTTTTGGGTATCAGATGCGATTCAACCTGGCGGATGGTTTTCCTTTGTTAACCACCAAAAAAGTGCACACCAAGAGCATCATACATGAGTTGCTCTGGTTTTTAAAAGGGGAAACCAATATAGCCTACCTGAAGCAGCATGGTGTAAGCATCTGGGACGAATGGGCGGATGCCGATGGCAATCTGGGGCCGGTTTATGGAAAACAATGGCGTTCCTGGGCTTCTCCTGACGGCCATACCATTGATCAGATCAGCGAAGTAATACGCACCCTGAAAACCAATCCCGATAGTCGCCGGATTATCGTATCTGCCTGGAATCCATCTGATCTTTCCAAAATGGCGCTGGCTCCCTGTCATTGCCTGTTCCAGTTTTATGTGGCAAATGGCAAACTAAGTTGCCAGTTATATCAGCGCAGTGCTGATGTGTTTTTAGGCGTACCTTTTAACATCGCCTCCTACGCCTTGCTCACCTTGATGATCGCACAGGTTTGTGATCTGGAGCCTGGTGATTTTGTTTGGACAGGCGGAGACACCCATTTGTATATCAACCACCTAGAACAAGTCAACCTGCAACTTTCCAGGGAATTCAGACCCTTACCCGTCATGAAAATCAATCCGGAGGTGCGGGATATTTTCCAGTTCAAATACGAAGATTTTGAATTAGTGGGATATGACCCCTGGCCGGCCATTAAAGCCCCGGTAGCTGTTTGAGTGTTTGGGGGTTTTAGTGTTTTTGGGTTTTGGGGGGGGGGGTGTGGGGGGGGGTGGGGGGTGGGGGGGGGGGGGGGTGGGGGGTGGGGGGGGGGGGTGGGGGGTGGGGGGGGGGGGGTGGGGGGTGGGGGGGGTATTGGACAGGAAGCGGGTGGGTATTGAATGGAATGTCCATGCCACGCATCACCATTGCCGAATGCCATACCGCTCGCCCAGTGTCGCCCATGACATGCCCTCCACCGCATCGTGGCACGCATAGCACAC
>DLXL01000411.1:12517-27000 GCA_003448025.1 Saprospirales bacterium
AACACCCAAACACCAAAACACTAATACACTAAAATCCTTGCTGTTGCCTGACGGCCCTCCGATGCTACCTGTAAGATATAAACGCCGGGATTCCAGGATTTTACGTCAATATGAAAGAATCCGCTGTCTTCCTGTCCGGAAGCAGTCAGTTGACCGATGGCATTAAAGGCCTGCCATTGAACAGGTTGGTCCACCGGCCATTCCACTTTAGTCCAGGAACGTGTCGGATTTGGACTTAAGAGAAGTTGAGGAGATCCTGGCTGGTAGGTACTAACCGGTACACTTATATCCACCAATTCTGTGCGGTAGAGGGATAAACCGCCACGTTGATTGCCAATGACCATGTCCAATACGCCATCGTTGTCCAGATCGGCAAAGGCAGGGTGAGAGCGGTTGCCTTCATCAATATTTCCCCATGTAACAGAAATGGCCGGGAAGGTATCCTGGTTGGCGCCTTGCAGGTAATACGCTTCCAGATGGCCTCTTTGAACGCCCGTAATAATAATCGGGCCATCAGGTGTTTGAATGATCGCCGGAGTACTCATGCCAACGACTTCCGGAGGAACCCTGGCATCAATTTGACCGATCTTTTGCAAGGTTGGTGATGCTGGAAAAACAGGATTTGAGGGACTTCCGGTATTTTTGAAGAAATTGATATTGCCGGAGCGCTCTCCAACCACCAAATCCTGTAGCCCGTCGTTGTCCAGGTCATATACTATTGGCGCCGAAACAGAGCCAATAACATCCATATCCAGCCACATCGGATTGGTATCATATTCCAGGATAAATGGCTGCCCGGGGCCTGCGGTATTCCGATAGCAATACACGCCACCTTTGTTGTTCCCTACCAGGAGATCCAGATCACCGTCACTATCGATATCACCAAAAGTGGGGGAAAAGTCATAATCCTGCGGAGCAAATTGCGACAGGCCTGCAAAGTCTGTTTCTGTCAATTCAAAAGCAGGTACCGTTGGGGTACCAATGTTCAGGTACAAATACAATCTGGAATTGGTGAAGGTTGCGGAATTATTTCCAAAGGAATAATAACCATAGTTGCCAACCACCAGGTCCAGCAGTCCGTCTGCATTGACATCTACTATAGCAGGATGTGTTGCAGTACCCATTTCTATCATATCGTCCTGAAAAAGCCCCTTTACCTCCAGTTCAAACTCATGTAAACCCACCGTTGAGGCCTTATTATGATAAAGCCACACACTTTTTCGATCCTCTCCGCTGGTAGGATTGTTAAGCGAAGCAATCAAATCCCTTTTTCCATCATTATCATAATCTACCAGATACGTTCCCGGAAATGTTCGGATAGAAATGGGCACATTATTGGAAGGAAATGAGGTATCCTGCGATACCATCCAGGCGTTTTGAGGGGTGCCACCATTGTACATCAGCACAACACAGTCATAGGATACATTACCCAGCAACAAATCCCTGTCTCCGTCATTTTCATAATCGAAAGTAGAAATAGCTGCTCCGGGGTGTAAATTATCGCGTTCTTCTGAACCCGGGGCTTGAACCCCTGCACAATCAACAAAACAGGTATCCGGATGGCAACTGAGTTGCGCTTTACAACCCTCCATTCCATTTTCGAAAAATCTGCCCCAACAGTTGTCATAAAGCTCATACTGCGGTTTTGACAATGGAAGCCCATTTTCTACAGAGGTGTTCCGAAGCATGGTTAAAGAGGTGGATGTTCCGGCTGGGAACGCCACAATATCCAGATCACCATCTCCATCAATATCATCAATAGAAGGAACATCCCCCCGATTGATCGGAAAATTGTTGTACGCCGGCGGGTTGTCGTCCGGATAAAAAATGTAAAGAGGATTGCAAGCGCTACAATTTGACGGATAAGTAAACAGATGCGGCGAGAACTTCAATCCAAATCCATCATAATAGCCTTTAAAGACCTGAATTTCCTGACTGGCCGGCGAAAGCGCTGCGCAAAAAATATCCATAATGCCATCCTGATCAAAGTCCCGCATCAACATCCAATCGGTAAGCCCGGCAGGAAAATTGATGGCATACTCCGGCCGAAAAACATAGTTCGGATTGCCGGGGGCTCCTTCGTTGATAAACGTGAGCAAAACACCTCCCACCCGGTCGAACAATACCAGATCAGGAGTTAGGTCGTGATCCAAATCAGCTGATGAAAACTGTGGCGCATTCAGCCCGCCTGCAAATGGATATTTCAGATCTATCCCAAACTCCCGGACCGGTGCACTTCGACGCTCAAATTTTTGTACTGTTTGAGCATTCAGTGCACAGGATAAAACCAGAAACAAGCAAAAAGTGCAGAATACTATGCGCATGGTGGAATGTGTTTAATGTGGTGGAATTAGTGAGCAATCGTCATTTTTATCGGCTGACTAACACCTGCCTGGGTTTGGATTTGGCCGGTATATATGCCGGCAGGCCAATGAGCTGTTTGGAGCTGAATTTGCGTTTGGCCAGACAATTGGAGATTTCGTTCAACCATTTTCTCACCCAACGCATTGAACACAAGCAAGGTTGCAGGGCCCTGGATATTTCCTCCATTTTCCCAGCGAATAGTGGTGAATTCATTCGCTGGATTAGGCTCATTTTGCTTCAGGCGGAATCCATTCAACGGAATAATTACGGTTTGTAACAGGGTTGGATCCGTATACACTACTTCCATATCGTCAAAGTAAAAGCCATCCCGCTCATCGCCATTATCAGAACCGAATACAAACTTGATCGTGATATTTTGCCCTATAAACGAAGACAAATCCATACACTCTTCCACCCATTCAGGCTGGAAGTCTTCAAAAAGAAATTCTCCGGATGGCTGTGCTCCTATTCCTGAGCCAAGTTTGGTGTAGCGGCCACAACGCGCTTTATCTTCCGTCCCAACGGCCCTAACCTGTACGTAGTCATATCGGGGTTCAATATCCCATTTTGCCCAAAAACGCAACTGAGGGCTTTTGGCGCCGTCAGGGATAAATAAACCTCCGTTAGACAACTGAACATCTGAATAAGTAACCGGTGGATATGGTCCGTTCGGAGAATCTGTTATACTGGCTGGTGCAGAAACAAAGGTGGATTGGGTGGCTGCCCAACTTCCATTAACGGTCCAATTACTCAGGTTATCAGCCGGTTCGCCAAACAAAACAACATCCTTTCCCCCATAGAATTTTTGAAGGGTATCTGTTTGGGTATAAGCTCCGTTGGAATAAGTGAGCAGAAAAGAAAACGTTTCCCCAACCTGAATGGCCGGATTTAGCACCACCTGACTGTTCAGGGATACCACTTCAAATTGTGCAGGGTTAACATTGTGCGTGGCGTTCTGAATACTTTGAATGTTTCCTGTTAACGGACTGAGGCTAATGGTAAAGGGGCCATCCTGAAATCCATAACGAAACAGTTCTAAAGAGATTTCCGGAGTAAGGCTGGAAAAGTAGGTTTCACTTTTATCTGTCACCACCCCGAAACGAAGGGCACAAAGGGCGGTGCTGAGGTTTTGCCAAACGTTTTCACGGTTCAGCGCATCGATCTCATCAGGCTGAGGCCAGAAGCCAGTTTTGCCAACCTCTGGCGTGAAAGAATTGGCGCCGCCTTCTGCAAACATCCAGTCGTCGGAATTTCCATTCACATTATAGCCTACTGTTTCAATGGCTGTTCCGGCTTTGTATTTATTTTCCCGAGTAAACAATTTGGCAAAAATAGCCAGGGACGGATCAGCAAGTTCATTATTATATGCCCATGGATAAATCAACAAATTGCTGAATGTGTGATAGTTCTGAGCAAAAACAAAATCGTGTGCCAAAACAAAATCCCTCATGGTGCGGGATTCCGGCTCTGAAAACGCTGACGGCCCCCGGTACGTTTGACTTTGTGGATTAGGAGACGACCCATTGTTGTCGTTTCCCCAAAAATAACCGTAATTTCGGTTCAAATCCACGCCGAAAGTACCGTCGCCATTATCCCGACGGTTTTTGCGCCATAAACCACCACCTTGAGGATCAGTAGTTTCATTATAAACATACCCGTCCGGATTAATGCATGGCACAAAATATAATTCGAGATTGTCTACAATGTATTTCACCTCCGGATCAGCATTGTAGTTTTCCAACAGGTACCACATAAAGAACAGCATCTGGCTGGCGCCGTTTGGTTCCCGACAGTGGTGAAGGGCAGTATACAGCACTTCGGATTCTGCTTCATCGGAATCCGGGTTGTCTGAAATTTTCACGTACTGGATTTTTCTGCCTTCCCAGGTTTCAATGGTATCACTGGCATCCAACCGGGCAGTAATCAGATTGGGGTATTTGGCGCGCATATCATCCAGCACGGCCATCATTTCACTGAGGGTATGATACCCACCCATACTGCCGTATGTGTAATTAACCGGCGTTGGATAAGGGGTAACCAGAGCTGAAGTACAACTTGCATCGCGGTTTTCTACCTGTGGATTGGCCAGCTTTTCCAGATAATCTTTTTTGAGATCCGCAATGCGGATTTTAGTATTAAACCCAGCAGTACGAACCAGTTCGAGTTCCGATGCTGCCAGATCTGTTACTAATATTTGGCCAGGGACATGTATACCGTGGTCGGTTTCTATTCCGAGCGATGTGAGGAGGTTAATGTCTTTACCAAGGAGGTCAATTTCCACCCGGGAGTAGATTTCCGGGGATTGGGCATTTGCAAAAAGTGCACAAAAACTGATCAATAAGACGTACAGATACTTCATGTTTAGGTAGAATTTGGGGCAAAATTAAACCACCTGAAGCTTCAGGCGTTATTTTTATACCATTTGGCATATTAAGGCATTTTTTTTTCGCAAAGGCGTTCAGGCGAACTGGAAACCGTAGTTTTGCCGTTCGAATGAACCACACCCTCATTCCATTGATCCAACATGAAATTTGTTTCCGAAAAAGACATCGATGCTACGATTGAAGCGCTGGAGAATTACTCAGATGAGCAATATGAGCAGCAAATGGAAGCATTTGCAGAAGCACAGCCAGTTATATTTGCCTGGTTGTTCAGTGAAGAGTTCGAGTTGCTAACCGAAGATGAACGTGGCTATCTACAGTATCTGGCCCTGATCGCGTGGAAATCCAATGAAAAGGTCAACGGACCTGTTGGGGCGGTTTCGGAGGATGAAATTGGCGAAGCAGAAGAAAAAAACTATGCCATGCTTGAGGCTACCACCGCCAAAAAATTCCGTGACCGGCTTAATCCGTTTTTTGAAGAAACTTCTCAGGAGGATTTGCTTGCCTTTGCGGAAGATGCCGTACTGGAAAGTGAAGACGACCCTGACGCCATTGTCAGTAAAGAAGGCCGTGAACCCATATTTATCGCCATCAAAACGCTGATAGATGTGTTAACTGGTGTTAGAGTGATTGAGTGTTTGGGTGTTTGAGTGGTTGGGTGTTTTAGTTGGCGTTCGGGTCCGTATGGCTAGGGGATAATCGATTTGAAGATTGCTGTAGAAGAAATGGTATGCCTCACACCCCCTCGCTTGGGGGATTGTTCAGAAGACGCTCAGCGGCCAAACCCAGCCGAACGCCAACTCAAACACCAAAACACGCAAACATCAAAACACGCAAACACTAAAACACCAAAACACTAAAACACCAAAACACCACCACCCCCACCCTTGAGCCCACTTTCATCACCACGAATGGCCGGACGGGTTTCGGCGCTGCGGATAGGTAGCCACACCTTTCCCGCAACCCTGTTGCTATTGGCCATTTCAACCCTGGCTACCTGGTGGTTGTTGCCGTTATTCAGTTATTTACTTGGTACCGGACCAATAGCTGTGATCGTGGTATTGTTGTTGATTTTTGGGGTAATGCTACTATTTAAAAGTCTGATATTTAAGGGCATATATAAAAATCCTCACCTCGACGGCGAAGCAGCGTTGCTGGAATATTTAGTTCAACAAAACCAATCCGGCGCACCCGGAGAAGAAGAAGTGGAGATGGAGCTACTGGAAAACGCACTGCACCTCAAGCAGGTACGTGCGCACGACTGTATGGCGCCGCGAAATGAAATTATACATATAGATGTGAATGCTTCGGTGGCAGAGTTAAGGGAGAAGTTTATACAAAGCAGGCTTTCACGCATTGTGGTAACCGCAGGTGGAGATCTTGATCGTATACTTGGTTATGTACATGTACAGCAATTGTTTCGGCAACCAAAAGATATTCACAGCATAGTGATGCCCATTACTTTTGTTCCGGTGAGCATCCAGGCCAACGACCTGCTGAATAAATTTGTGAAAAATCGCACCAATATTGCCTGCGTGGTTGACGAATATGGCAGTATTGCCGGCCTCGTAACCATGGAAGATGCTTTAGAGCAACTTTTTGGTGAAATTGACGACGAACACGATCAGGAGGAATTTATTGAAATACAGGTGTCTGATCAGGAGTTCATGTTTTCCGGCCGCTTAGAGATCCAATATCTCAATGAAAAATACCCCCAGCTGGGCCTCCCGGAAGGTGATTACAATACCCTTTCCGGCTATATTGTCAGCGCCACACAAACCATCCCCGAACAGGGCCTACGCATTAAACTTGACGGTAAAACCTTTCTCCTCGAGTTGGTCAGCGATCGGAAAATCGAAACGATCCGGGTGATGGTATGATGCCGGTATAAAAAGCGAAAGGCCTCCCACAGCAGGGAAGCCTCCACGCATTCAAACTTGCAGCGAATCTTTTTGTGTTTACCTTATTTGGGTAAAATATGGTCTTTTGTAGTCCCGCGTTTCATTAGGCGAGCTTCTCCACATCGCGGATGAGGATGCTGTTTCGATTGAAATATATGAGGTTTGAGCGCTTCAATTCGTTAAATACGGAGGTCACGGTTTGTCGGCTGGTGCCGGTTAAACTGGCAATCTCCTGCTGGGTCAAATGATGTTTCACCAGCGTTTCAAAACCAACCCGACGGCCCTCGCGCGTAGCAGTTTCCTGCAAAAATTCAATGATCCGCTCCCGGGCATCCTTCACAACCAGTTTAGCCAGACGCTCTTCCACCCGCTGCAATCGCTGGGAAATATGCGCCATGCACGCAAAAATCAATCGCTGATTACCCTGCATCAACTGTTGGAAATCCTTCAGTTTGATCACCAGAAACTCGGCTCCATCATGCAAGCTTTGTGCAAATTCACTCCGGCAAGTTTCTCCTGCCAGCGTCAAATCACCGAAAATCATCTGCGGAGCAATGATCTCTTTAATGATCTCCCTTCCTTCACCAGAAAAAGTACCTGTCTTGATACGACCTTTGGTTAGAAAATAAAGGTGTTCAGCCGCCTCATCCGGGACATAAACAAAATGATAGCGAGGAGCAACCTGGTAGTGTGACGTATCCGCCAGTTGAGCCAATTCTGTCTCATTTAGAGAGCCAAACATTGGCAGTGATTTCAGGTAGTTGATTTTTGCTTGCTTGTCCATAAGGTAGGTTTTTGTGTTGATTATGTAGATTGATAGTACAAAAGTATCCGTACCTGACCACCATAAAAAGGACAAATTCGCAGGTTTGTCGGAATAAAAAAATACATAAAATGATTTTATTTAATTGATAATCAATTAAATAAAACATCTATTAGTACAAAATGATATGGAAAAACCCATATGAAAACAAAGGAAAAACCACTTCTTTTTACCCTATTCCACTCACCTTTGTACTTTGAAAACGGCTTACGGCGGATTATCCTCTAGCTTTTATCCATCGTATTCACCCATATTCCGATTATCCCATGAATGACCGTTTATTCTTACTATTGAGTAGTATCTGCATGCCCCTGTTGATGGTAGCGCAGAATTGCCCCAACCCAATAACGCTCAATTCAATATTGGTAACCAATACTTCCTGTGGGGCATCTACTGGAACCGTGATCGTTACTCCTAACGGAAACATCGGAGCGTTTTCTTATACCTGGACCCCCAACGTGGCCAGTTCCAATGTGGCGCTTAATCTCGGAGCCGGTTCTTATAATCTCCGGATTACCCGAAATAATAACCCCAACTGCACGCTGGATACCCTCATTGTGGTCAACAACAGCAATGGCCCGCAAGTAACCCCCACGATCCAGCCTGCCCAGTGCCTGGCTAATAACGGCGCCATCAGCCTGACGCCCAACAATCTATGGTACAACTGGAGCAATGGCGGTTCCGGCCCCTCCATCTCCGGCCTGCAAAGCAAAAACTACTACGTTACCGTTACGAATCCTGCCAATGGATGTTTCTCCATTTTTAAATACTTTGTACCCCGTGATCTGAATGCGCTCACGGTCAATGCTCAGGTGCAAAACCAGTCTAAATGCGGCAAAAACAACGGTCGGGCCCTGGTTACTGTTTCCGGAGGTTCCGGACAATATACCTATTCCCCCGGGCCAGGCCCGCAATACAATAACCTTCCACCGGGCAATCATACGGTGCAGGTTCTGGATCTCGTAAGCGGTTGTACCGGCGCTGTTACCTTCAACATTCAGGATTTACCGGTGAGTGGTTCGGTAAGCATTACACCAAACCCCAGTAAATGTGCCGGCCAGGCAGATGGCTTTGTAGCGTTTGATGTAATACCGGGAGCCAACTTTACCATGCCATTTGTATTTACACTAAAAGATATAAACGGCATTGATTACTCCCCCGGAAACTTGCCAGGCGGACAATATTTTCTTCAAATATTTGATACCGATGGATGCGCACTGCCGGCTCAGTCGTTCACTATTCAGTCGCCTCCCGCGTTCACTCCACAGGTGTTTGTTGGTCCTGAAACTTGTCTGGAGAAAGGACAAATTCAGCTCCAGCTTTCCGGAGGAAATGGCGCGCCTTACCTCATCAACTGGACAGATCTTCCAGGCGAAGAAAACCCGGAAGACCGCTTGAACCTGTCCGCGGGAATTTATTCGGCAATGGTGTACGACTCCTTGTTTTGTGCCTACCCCCTGACCAATATTCAGGTAGCCGCACAGTGCAACCGGGCCAAACAGGTACACATGGTTTTGCCTGTGAACAGTTCAGATTCCTATTGCATTTCCACCCCTGCAGGAACACAACAGGGCTCCACGGTGTACAGTCTGGATGCCGGAGGTAACGTGGGTAATTCATCTTACGGCAACTGGAATCTGAATGCCAATGGTTGCCTGAATTATCAGGCCGGCGCGCAGGCCGGCTTTGCCGTAGATACCATTTGTGTATTGCGCACAAATGCTTCTCTGGGTTTAAAAGATACCGTATGTGTGGTGGTGAGTATCACGCAACAGGCCATCAGTAAGCAGGCTGTATTTTTTTCGGTACAGGTATCGGAATCGGCCAGTGCTTGTGGCGCCATTCCACCAGGCTTTACCAATAAACATACTGTTCAATTGGGCAGGCCAGGTCTGAGTGGCGCCAGCGATGTTTTTGGCGATTACCAGATCGATCCCCTCAGCGCCTGTTTGTCGTTTTTTGCCAATCAATACACCGGAAATAATGTAGATGAAATCCGGGTTGGAGTAATAGACACGCTAAACAACCGATGTCATCAGATTACCTACTATCCCTCTATTCTTCCCAAATTTGATTGCAACAATACGCTGATTCCCAATCCGGATACGCTGTTCCTGAGCAGCAATGATTGTGCTATTCCGGCACTTACCTGCGTGCCCATTCCACTGGATAAAATGGTGGATTACAACGTTATTGATAATGGCTCGCTCTATACCGGCGGTCTGGCAGGTTGCAACGAAGGAATTGCCTATCGGTACGACTTTTCCAGTTTGCCCGCCGGAGGAGGGCCCTATATCCTGCAGGGCTGGCTTATTAACGGACAATCCTATAATGGAAATTTCCTGAATTTTAACGGCCTTTTGAACCTGATGAATCAGATTGACCCACCACCAAATGGTTGGATAGCACAGGGCGCCGGGTTCATCAGAGGCGGAGAACCCGGAGGAAACTATGGTCAGATCACCATTCGTTCAGCCAATGGCACCACACAAATTTACCAGCCGTTGCAGGTTACCCTTTTTCTTGGAACAGAGCTCAGATTTACTCCCGGACCACACGAAGTAATCTTTAGAAATGTACAAACAGCCTGTGCAGATACGCTGCTGCTATCGGTGAGTTGCCTGGATTGTCCGCCCATACATAGTTATCCCATGAATAGTCAGGGCATCGTACAATGGTCTGTCGGTAATTGTGCGCTGGACACCTTGTTTTGCACCAATGCTCTAAATGCAGAATTGGGACAATATCAGGTTTCGGATAATGGACTTCCCTTTTTCAACTTTTCACTTTGCGGCAATTTTGTTGGACTCCTGCTGGATACCGGTTTTCATCAGGTACATCTGGTCAATACAGTCAATACCTGCGTGTGGGATGTGTTGGTGGAAGTTCAATGTAAAAATCTGCTCGATGAACAGTTTATTCCGGTAACAGTGCCTCTGGGAGAAACGGCCGTTGTTTGCCTCGACACCTCTTTAGTTCCCGGCCACATTACAGGAATTGCCAACCTCTGCGAGGTAGAAGGCGCTGATATTATTGGGTATGCTTTCGAAATACCGGAATGGTGTGTGCAGGTTACCGGTCAGAATATTGGCATGGATACCCTTTGTATACAACTTTGCAATGCCGGCGACGAGTGTGCCAATTACTATCTGCAAATACAGGTAGTCTCCACTGGCGTGAGCGACTCATTGATTGTATTTCAGGGATTTTCACCCAATGGCGATGGCCGGAACGATACCTGGATTATTCCCGGTATAGAAAAATATCCCAACAATACGGTTCAGGTATTCAACCGTTGGGGAAGCCTCGTATTTGAGCAAAAGGGATACAGCAACAACAACCCATGGGACGGCCAATGGAACGGAAAAGCACTCCCTGACGGCACCTATTTTTACCTCATTGAATTGGGCAACAATGGTGAAAGGCTGAGCGGTTGGGTGGTGATACAGCGGTAGACGGTGAACGATGGACGGCCTGAAAGAAAAATATTCAGAAAATCGATGGCCGATATGCATCGATTTTATCATGTTTTTACTGCATTTACAAAGGGTCAAGTCATATTCAACTGTTAAAGTTGCCTAAATTAGTCAAACCCTCAGAATTAACAATTCACCATTGGTAGTCAATTATATCTTTACGACTTCTACAAAAAAATAGCGCATTTTTAACCAATCTATTATAACATTATGATTATCTTACAAAGATTTTCACGCATCACGCATCACGCTTTCAGCTTTCTTAATCCTGCTTAGTATAGGTATAACAAAAGCGCAAAGTTTTGAATGTGGAACGCCTGACATCCCCCTTGCCCAAATGGAGCAGATTCTGGCAAACCTCAATCCGCAGGTAAGTGGTTCCGGTTCTTCGCCCATTCGAATTCCGGTGTACTATTTTTTGCTCAGGCAAACTAATGGCTCCTCCATCCATGACAATTATGATATTGAGCAAAGCATCAACACCGTAAATAACCATTTTGATGGGCTCTTTGAATTTTATGTCTGTGGTCAGGCACAAATTGACAACGACCAGTTCCATGTGATGAATTTGAATGCATCCTCCTCGGATGTTCTTGATTTGCACCAAATTGTGAATCTCAATTTTCCAGTCGCCCAGGAATGTGTCAAAGTGTTTTTTTGTGATGGCATTGAATGGGGCGGCGGATTCCCCGGTGGTTATGCGCACGAAAGATTTAACTACGGTGTAAATGGCGCTGTATATTTAATGGATGAGCGGATAGCAACCTTATCTCACGAGCTTGGTCACTATTTCGGATTGCCACATACCTTTCAGGATCCACCAACCCAATATGTGCATGATTTTGCTCATCCGATTTTTATCAATGGTGTAAAATACACCTGCAAACAAACTGGCGATGGATTTTGTGATACTCCGGCCGATTTAGAAGATTTTTGTTCAGCAAATAACGCGGCTTGCATTGCAACATGTACCGTGGCAGACCCATTAGGGATAACATATTCTCCAGATGCAACGAACCTGATGAGTTATTACACGGAATGTGCCCACAGATTTTCATTGGAACAGCAGGAGCGAATGAGAACCATTTATAATTTACATCCCGATTATGAGGAATTAAGAATCATCAATCCAGCATGCGCGCTCAAAACTGGTCATATTGAACAATCCTGTGTTAAACAAGGAGAGTCTTTTCCGGAGCCATTTGAGGAGTTGGATGTGAAAATACGTCAACAACCTCTTCCCATTTGTAATTCCATAACCAACGCAGGAGGGCGCTATCAATTTAATCCTTGCAATTGGGCTGATGGGAAAAGAGATATCATGCCTGATTTGGAATTTAGTGATCCACTCAATGGGGTAACTACCTATGATGTAGTAGTTATTCAAAAGCATATTCTAATTTTAGAGCCATTTACAAGTCCATTCCAGTATATTGCTGCTGATGCAAACAATACTGGTAGTATTACCCCACAAGACATTATTGAAATAAGAAGGCTAATTCTTGGCATTGTTCCGAATTTCCCACTGAATAGCAGCTGGAGATATATACCTAAACTTTACCTGGGAAACCCTGCGTTTTATAGTCAATTTGATGATGGGAACCCGTTTGATGCGCAAGCAATAGATCCATTCATTGGTACATTGAGATCGTATAATTGTCCGAACCCTCAGACCCCACTTCCAAATAATTGCACCTGGTTGGATCATGTTTCTGTTTCAACTAATCATCCCTTGGCACAACTGGAAAATACCTGGTCCTTCGTTGGCGTAAAAGTAGGAGATGTGAATTGTAATGCAAAAAGCGATGGAAACCTTGTAGAAGACGACCCCGATGAAACGTTTTTTACTACCTTAACCGGGCTGCCTATTGCTATCAACACCGGCGAGTTCAAAAAGATACAGGTCATAGCAGAAAGTGAGCAGGAGGTAATTGCCTGGCAGATGGGCGCTTCATTTGCAGCTGACAGCCTTGAATTTCTCTCCTTTTTACCAGGGAATGTAGCCACTACCTTTGACCTCGACAACTTTCACCATGTAGATGGAAGTGGCTCGGAATCTGGCGCAAGTAAAATTAATGCACTTTGGTTTGCTACGGATGGAAATGAACAGCAGATCAACAACAAAATACTGTTTGAATTCGTAGTGCAAGCCAATGCCCCCATTCCGGCGCTAGAATCTTTTTTAGACCTGAATGCAGCAGGTGTAACCCCTTTTAAGTTTTTTAACGATGCAGGTGAAAATGTGCCTGTAACGCTTAAGCTGAATGCCTTGAATTTTGCAGGCGGAAGAGACGCCTTGAAAATGGAGGAAGTAAACCCGTTGTCAAAGGTTTCAGTGGCCCCGGTTCCGTTTGAGGATGCCTTTGCTATCAATTTTTCCTTAGCGAGTGATGCCAATGTAGGCTTGCTATTGTACCATGCTGATGGTCGTTTGGTATCGTCAGCCCACCATTGGTTTACCAAGGGGATGCAAGAAATGGTGATAGATGGATTGGCAAATGCCCCGTCCGGCGTTTACTACTATTCACTTACCTCAGAAGGGTTTATTCACCACGGGGTTATTTCCAAAAAATAACTTCTTTATTTAACAACCTGGTCCGTTTACCAAATTTCAAAAGTTTAGTAAACGGACCATTTAATATTTCCAATCCATGCGCCACATTTTACCCTCCATAGCCGCCTGCATTTTTTCCCTTTCCAATTTCCTATACGCCCAAAATATCTGGCATGTCAATGCCGCAAGTCAGGCTGTACAGCCGGATGGTACTTCCTGGCAAGAAGCGTTCCCCCGTTTGCAGGATGCCCTGCAAGTGGCTCAATATGGAGATCAAATCTGGGTAGCCGCAGGGGTATACACACCTACCCAAACAGCACAGCGGGATATTTCTTTTGTGATGAAAAACGGCGTTGCCTTGCTTGGCGGTTTTGTTGGCACAGAATCCGCTGCAGAGCAGCGCAATTCTGCACTGAACCTCACCAGACTGAGTGGGAATATCGGCGATGCGGCCATTGATACCGATAATTCGTTTCATGTACTCACCGGTACAGGATTGGATGAACAAACTGTATTAGACGGGTTTATCATTTCTGATGGAAACTCCTCAGGCTCGGTAAATACAGAATCTGATCAATATGGTGCAGGTTTGTTTTTGCTGGGGGGCGCCGGGCTGCCAGATTCCCGGCCATTGATTACAAACTGTGTTTTTGAGCACAATAAAGCCGAGCAAGGCGGAGGCGGCCTTTTTGCCGGATATATTAATCCATCTGACCCGTTTGGCCCGCAATACTTGGTTAATCCCAGACTGAAAAGTTGTACATATTTTCAGAATCGGGGAAATATTTACGGGGGCGGATTGATGAAAACAGGTCCTACTTCGCCTAATGACACCTTTTTACTCGAAAATTGCCGATTTACAGATAATTATGCCTTCGCCTCCCATGGTGGAGGCGTGCATATTGAAAAAACAGGCAATTCTACCATCGCGTTTGAGGACTGTATTTTTGAATACAACGAAACGCAGGGTGGAGATGGCGGAGG
>DLXL01000053.1 GCA_003448025.1 Saprospirales bacterium
TTTAATCCTAAATGATACTATCCAATATGGTCTGCTTACAGCAACTAGACATGCTAATGGAAGAGACTGGTGGATACTTGTAAATGAACGCTTTAGTAATCGAATTTATAGATTATTATTCTCCCCATCAGGGATACAAAAACTTGATTCGCAACATGTCAATATAGCCTTAATAGATGGCCTTGGACAAGCCGCATTTTCTCCAAACGGTGAATACTATGCTATTAAAAGCTCTTACGGACTTAGTGTTGGGCATAGTCTTGATGTTTTTCGATTTAACAGATGTACAGGGCATCTTAGTGAGCAGATTCAGATAAAGAATGAAGGTTCAGCAGTCGGAGGATTGTCATTTTCACCAAATTCAGAGTATCTATATGTGAGTTACCGAAATAATATATTTCAGTATTTTTTAAAATCAAGCAACATTGATTCCTCGAAAATACTTATTGCCAATGTTGATCCTTTATTCCCTAGCTATACCTTTAATACAATGCAATTAGCTCCTAACAACAAGATATATATATGTGCCACTAATTCAATGAAATTTTTACATTTGATTAATTATCCTGACAAGTTAGGGGCAGATTGTGGTTTCCAACCTATTGGTATTTCCTTACCTACGTTTAACTATGCGTCTATAAGTTATAGTCCTAATTTTCGTTTAGGACCAATTGATGGCTCAATTTGTGATTCGCTGGGAATTAATAATAACCCCAATTGCCGATGGCGTTCAGAGCAAGACACCCTTGATCCATTACTAATGTATTTTCATGACCTATCCTATTTTGAACCTTCAGAATGGCATTGGAATTTTGGGGACCCAGTATCAGGGTTCAATAATATTAGTAATGAGCAGCATCCACAGCACCTCTTTTCAACAAATGGCACATATCAGGTTTGCCTAAGTGTCTGTAATGCCAATGCTTGTGACACGCTTTGCCGAGAGATAAAGTTAGGTAACAGTCATTCTGAAAATCCTGAAATTTTGACGCAAATTCAGGTTACTCCCAATCCATTTTCTTCCATGCTTTATGTCGGAAACACGTCTCCTTTGGGGAACAACAACTGTATATTCAGGCTTTACAATCAAACGGGAACATTGGCGCGGGAGTACAAGTTACCATTCGGAATTACTGAAATAGATACAAAAGACCTGCCACCGGGAATGTATTTCTGGAATGTGGAATCACACATGGAAATTTTAAGAAGCGGTAAAATCATAAAATTAAATGAGTGAAATTAGTGCTCTAAAATTCAGTTGTAATCTAGACCAGACACTCCTTTTGAGACATTAACAGCGGCTTTCTCAATCCTTTATTTTAATTAATTTACCTGTATTCACATATTGTCCAATTGATCTTATTTCCCAAAAGTAAATCCCATTGGACAAATCATTTGTTTCAATCTCTGTAATACCAATTGCTAAATGCACCTCATTAACCAGCCTACCTGTATGATCAAAAAGTCGGAAAATTGGGTCGCGCAAATTGGCGCTTAGGGTTATAATAATCCGATTTGTGAAAGGATTGGGTGAAACCAAAACCTGTTGGTCCATATTTGGATTTTCAACAAATGTATTATCGAGCTTTACTGTACGACAAAGAGTGTTACTCCCATTCATATTGTTCACTGTAAGGCATACGATGTAATTTCCTGGAGCAGAAAAAATGTGTTGTGGATGTCGCTCCGTGCTTACATTATTTATACCCGAGCCAATATCTCCAAAATTCCATTCCCAGGACGTTGGTTCGTAGTATGACAGGTCATAAAAGTTAACAAGAAGAGAATTGATGGTGTCCTGCTCTGAACGCCACCAAGCCATTGGAGAATTATCTAACCCAAGCGTGTCACAAATGGAACCGTCGATTGGGCCCAGACGGTAATTGGGGAAATTTGGAAAACTATTAGCATTATTACAAGGTAGCCTAGTTCCTGGCTGTTGAAAATTACAAGCAAGTCCTAAATTATCAGGTTCATTAACGACATGAAGGGTTCGAGAACCGCTGCTTGTCACAACATATATTTTTCCATCCGGTGCCAAAAAGCACTTATCAAATTTGGTTGGGAAGGGGTCTAAATGTCCATTATAGATACCTATTTCTATGCGGCTTCCGGCTACATCAGCGGATTGTAAATCAAACTGATACAAAAACTCTTCAGTAGGAGCATATAAAAATCTAGAATTTGAAGAGATGGCAATGCCTGAACCTGCGCTTCCTGTAATATGAATTTCTTGCCCATTGCTTAAACTGCCCGAACATCTATCAAAATCATAAACATATAAATATTCCCAATTCGGCCCAAAATCAATCCCATGGCTTGATACATATTTACTTCCATCCTGAGAAAAATAGGCATGGCCAAAACCTTCTTTCCGTTGTAAGCCTGTGTTTTGAATTCCATGTAAGTGAATACCCCCATTATCAATTAATAACGTGTAAAAACGATCCGTATGACTTTCTCCTGCTAAAACCCACCAGTCCCTACCATTAGCATGTCGGACAGCGGTTAACTGCCCAAAAGTTAAAGTGTCTGATATCAATAGTTTTTTCCGTTCAACAACGCGGCCAAGTCCTCCATTTTCATTCATATCAATGATTGAATAATATAACCCAATGCCTTGAAAGCTCCACGGCGGTGAGACTATATATGCTTCAGTCTCGTGTATCAAGATATATTGTTGTGGAATCTCTGGAAAAGGAATACAAACGGCACCTTGTGGTATATCGCTACCTATCGGTTCCCAAACATTCAACGTATCACCGCCTTCCATTTTTTCAAAATCTGTATTTTCTATATATACTCCGTTGTAATAGAATATCAAATTCCCGTTCGCATCGCTCATACTCACGTTAGTATCATTAAACCCCATTTCGATTATTTGATTGTCGGTCAACTTAGCGTGACCATCCTCAAAGTTCATAATGTTTATTCCAAAGGAGTCATCATCAGGGGAATAATTTCCTCCAGCATAACCAAACAACAAATTGAAATCATGCTTTTGCGCAGGCAGGATTAACGGACTAACTAAAAGTGTTACTAACAGGTAAGTCTTTCTCATGAGTCAATTATGATAGTGGGGCGATTTTTCCCCACTAAGTTATGGAAGTACGATTTATTTGTCCCTAATCACCAAAAGTGTACCACCTGTTTCCAATAAAAGTGTACTACTTAAAATCTGTTTGATTTTAGCGCGGAATAGTTTAGCCACTCACGGAGGTGGCGCTGGGTCAAAAAAAGACCCAAGCGCGGCGGGGAGATGCCTGGGTGAGGTTTTTGGGAGGTGGGAAACCGGACGAGGCGGGAAAAAGGTTGAGTGCTTTTTGAGATTTTAATTTCAAAATACCAAGTATTAAACATTTTTCAATCAATATTACCCAAACAACATTTGTTAAAGGATGATTGTTATCTAGATATATATTTTGCAAACCCATTCAAATAGGAAGATAGGTTATCTAAATCATGAAATATACTCATTTGATTAATTCCATAAAAATCAAGAGTATCAAGAATGTCTCGTTTGCAATTGCGCATAACCTTGACCTTAATAACATCCAAATTTTCACTAGACTCCTCAAGTGGTACATGTGGGGTGTTACTTATTGTAAATATTCCTCTTTGGCTTACAATCCTAGGTGATATGCTCTTCGGGTATATGATCCGAACTCCTTCAATACTGAAAGGATTAAAATTATCTATATTATCAAATATTAAAGCTTTCTTCTGCCTAATAATAAAAACTGCGGCATCCTCATCAAAGTAGTCATTTACAGAAAAATACAATGCGGTTAATGGATTTTTAGTCCAATCGAGTAATCTTGTTGCCAATCCATGATGCTGAGCAAGAGCATACCAATCCATTTCATTTTTTGGTTCAATATTTAAATATTGGATAGCATATCTTTTCCAAGAATTAAATATTTCTTGCTCTGTAAATGTTGGAGAGTAGGACTTTATATACTCGGATCGACCTGCTTTTGGGAGCAATTTCCATTCATAACAATTTTGCCCCCTAAACATGAAATATCTTTTATCTCTGAAATTCTCGAATAGCTGTACCATTTCTATAAATGAATTTATTTCATATTCTTTCATAAACTCTACTTTTATAGCTATTTTATGATCCTCCCCCCCCTCAAAAACAAAACGGCCACCAGGCAGAAGCCAGCTGGAAGAAACTAGTGTGGGAAAAGCGTTTCAAGTAGAGGGAAAGGACATTCCAACTGTTGATTGCTACTCCCGGCAGCCGTGTTTTTTGAACGATGGACGATGAACGATGGACAATGGGCGTTAAGTCTGGTATCCGCTCCAACCCCAGGCGCAACGCCCATCGTTCATCGTCCATCGTTCATCGTTCTTATGCTGAGCATGCTTCGCAGTCCGGATTGTCCAGGCTGCAAATTTTGCCGGATACTTGTTCTACATCCAGGGCCGACATCTGTACGGGCTTTTGTTCTTCCCGGGCCGATACGGAAGCTGTTGCAATGGGCTCGGTGGCTTTCGCATTCTGCACAAACTTCTGCTGGTGCTTCTGGCTGAGGGTGAACTTGATGGGGTCCACTGCCGCTTTGGAGCGGAGGTAGTACATGCCCGTTTTGAGGCCTTTTTGCCAGGCGTAGAAGTGCATGGAAGACAACTTGGCGAACGTGGGCGCTTCCATGAATACGTTGAGGCTCTGGCTCTGGCAGATGAAGGCGCCGCGGTCGGCACTCATGTCGATGATCACTTTCTGACTGATCTCGTAGGCGGTTTTGTACACGTCGCGTACTTCCTGCGGGATGTCTTCAATGCCCTGGATGGAGCCGTTGGCGGCCATGATGGCTTCGCGCATTTCTTCGTTCCACATGCCGAGGCGCACCAGGTCGCGCATGAGGTGTTTGTTCACCACAATGTGCTCGCCCGCCAGTGTGCGGCGCGTGTAGAGGTTGGAGGTGTATGGCTCGAAACATTCGTTGTTGCCCAGGATCTGGCTGGTAGACGCCGTTGGCATAGGCGCTACGAGCAGGGAGTTGCGCACACCTACTTTTTTCACGCGCTCGCGGAGGCTGTCCCAATCCCAGCGATTGGATGGCGTTACGCCCCAGAGATCAAACTGGAACATGCCTTTGCTCATGGGCGAGCCTTTGAAGGTCTCGTAGGTGCCGTGTTTCTCGGCCTGGTTGGCAGATTCGGTTACGGCAGCGAAGTAGATGGTTTCAAAAATGTCTTTGTTCAGTTGCTTGGCCGCATCGCTGTCGAACGCCATACCCATGAGGATGAAGGCGTCGGCCAGGCCCTGTACGCCCAAACCGATGGGGCGGTGACGCATGTTGGAGTTGCGCGCCTCAGGGATTGGGTAGTAGTTGATGTCGATCACCTTGTTGAGGTTGCGCGTGGCTACCTGGGTAATTTCGTACAACTTTTGGAAGTCGAATTTGCCGTTGGAAATAAATTTCGGCAGGGCAATGGAGGCCAGGTTGCACACCGCTACCTCGTCTTTGGAGGTGTACTCAATGATCTCGGTGCATAGGTTGGAAGAGCGGATGGTGCCCAGGTTTTGCTGGTTGCTCTTCATGTTGGCGGCGTCTTTGTACAGGATGTACGGGGTGCCAGACTCTACCTGACTTTCCAAAACGGCGTTCCACAGATCGCGTGCTTTTACCGTCTTGCGTGCGCGACCTTCTTTTTCGTACTGCTCGTACAGGGCGTTGAATTTGGCGCCGTACACATCGAACAGGCCCGGTGCTTCGTTCGGATCGAAGAGCGACCAGTCTTTGTCGTCTTTCACGCGCTCCATGAACAAATCACAGATCCAGAGGGCGTAGAAGAGGTCGCGGGCGCGCATTTCTTCTTTACCGTGGTTCTTTTTCAGTTCCAGGAACTCGAAGATGTCGGCGTGCCATGGCTCGAGGTACACCGCGAAGGCGCCTTTGCGTTTGCCGCCGCCCTGGTCTACGTAGCGGGCAGCATCGTTGAACACGCGCAGCATCGGGATGATGCCGTTGGAGGTGCCGCCGGTGCCCTTGATGTAGGAGCCTGTGGCGCGTACGTTGTGGATGCTTAAGCCGATACCGCCGGCGCTCTGGGAAATGAGTGCACAGCGCGACAGGGTTTCAAAAATACCGGCGATGCTGTCTTCCGTGATGCTGAGCAGGAAGCAGGAGGACAGCTGTGGCTTGGGTGTGCCGGCGTTGAAGAGCGTTGGCGTGGCGTGGATGAACCAGCGCTCGCTCATGAGGTTGTAGGTTTCGATGGCCGCTTCGATGTCTTCACCGTGGATACCCACGGATACGCGCATGAAGAGGTGTTGCGGGCGTTCCACCACTTTGCCGTTCATGCGCATGAGGTAGGAACGCTCCAGGGTTTTGAATCCGAAGTAATCAAACTCGAAATCGCGGTCGAATATGATGGCGGAATCCAGACGAGCCTTGTGTTTTTGCACAATGCGGTTGGTTTCCTCGCCGATGAGGCCGGCGCGATCGCCTGTTTTTGGGTCAACGTAGTTGAAAAGCTCTTCCACCACCTTGGAGAAGGATTTCTCCGTTTCCTTGTGGAGGTTGCTCACGGCAATACGAGCGGCCAGCAGGGCATAGTCCGGGTGAACGGTAGCCATGGTAGCGGCGGTTTCAGCCGCCAGGTTGTCGAGCTCCACGGTGGTCACGCCGTCGTACAGGCCCATGATCACCTTTTTGGATACTTCGATAAGGTTGACGTAGTAGGTATCCAGTCCGTACGTCATTTTGCGGAGGCGCGCCGTGATCTTGTCGAACGACACTTCCTCTTTTCGGCCATCGCGTTTGATTACTTGCATCATGATCAGATTGTTATGTTGATGGTGGTTATTTTTCGAGTGTTTTGGTGTTTGGGTGTTTGGGTGTTTTGGTGTTTTGGTGTTT
>DLXL01000218.1:0-2974 GCA_003448025.1 Saprospirales bacterium
CGCTGGATGTTAACCCCATCATGGTCCATGCCGAACGCGTTAAGGCAGAAATAAGCCGGGTGATTGTAGGGCAGGACGATATGCTGGAATTATTGCTGGTGGCTTTGTTTACTGGCGGGCACGTGTTGTTGGAAGGTGTGCCGGGTATTGCCAAAACCCTCACGGCCAAATTGCTGGCCCGTACCCTTCATACAAACTTTAGTCGCATTCAATTTACACCAGACTTAATGCCGGCCGACGTGTTGGGCACCTCCGTGTTCAATATGAAAACCTCGGATTTTACTTTTAAAGCCGGGCCAATATTTTCCAATATCGTTCTCATCGATGAGATTAACAGGGCGCCAGCCAAAACTCAGGCTTCGCTGTTTGAGGTAATGGAAGAGCGTCAGATCACGGTGGATGGAGAAACCTATACAATGTCGGCGCCATTCATGGTGGTTGCTACGCAAAACCCCATAGAACAGGAGGGCACTTATAAATTGCCGGAGGCGCAACTTGACCGTTTTTTATTTAAAATTATTCTGGAATACCCTAGCCTGTCAGAAGAGCAAATCATTCTGCGCCGGTTCCGAAACGACTTTGCAGGGGAACTGAAGGAGACGGTAAATCCGGTATTGTCGCCAGCGGAAATTGCTGACTGTCAGCGAATTATTGAAGAAGTGTACATCAGAGAGGAACTTCTGGACTATATTGCTGCTATCGTTCATAACACCAGAAGCAATGCTGATCTTTTCCTGGGGGCAAGTCCGAGAGCATCTTTATCCCTCATGAAAGCCTCCAAAGCGGTGGCTGCTATGGCCGGGCGCAATTTTGTGACGCCTGATGATATACGTTATGTGGTTTACCCAACCCTTAACCACCGGGTAATCCTCACACCGGAACGTGAAATGGAAGGGTATACCACCCGGGAAGTGCTGGAAGACATTGTAAAGAAAATAGAGGTGCCGAGGTAAGTTATCGCTGTAAAAACCACTCAATTGCCAGTCGGTAGCCATCCAGTCCAAGTCCTGCGATGGTGCCGGCACAATTAGCAGACAGGTATGAATGATGCCTGAAGGACTCCCGCCGGTACACATTACTGATATGCACTTCCACCACCGGAGTTTGAATGGCGGCAATGGCATCTGCGATGGCAATGGAGGAATGGGTATAAGCACCGGCATTTAGCACAATCCCGTCATAGGAGAATCCTACCTCGTGCAGTTTATCGATCAGCATACCTTCATGGTTACTTTGAAAATATTCCAGCAAGAGTTTAGGATATGCTGAACATAATTGGCCGAAATATGATTCAAAGGTTTGACTGCCATAAATGTCCGGCTCCCTAGTGCCTAGCAAATTCAGATTGGGCCCATTGAGAATAAGGATTTTCATGGTTGCAAAATTCTCCTTATTTTTGAAAGTCTGCAAGTGGTTGGTCGAATGAATGACCTTGTTTGTCATACTCTCGGCCGATCTTTAAGCAAATCTGACCTGCAGGCTGTCATAATTAGCAAGCTATGCCCAAACAACTTCTCTTGATCGCACCCTTTTTCCTGTTTTTAACTGCACTATACGGACAAAGTGCTATGGTTTCTGATCCGGTTTTTATCCGAACAGACTATGGTTACGAGCTCATTGGCCGTCTGCGGGATCGTATATTGATTTTTCGCGATCGTTACGAAGACTTCGTGGTACAGGCATTTGATCCACAATTGAAACTAAGCTGGGTGAAGGAACTGGATGATCTTGACCACCGTGGTACCCGTATTTTGGGCGTAGTTCCTGGTCGTAACGACTTTTCGGTCGTTTATCAAACACGTCGCCGGGGCAATACTGTCTTGCGGGTGCATAAATACGATCCAGGCGCCAACCTGATAGATAGTATGGAGGTTAAGAACTATGGTGAGCGAATCTTCAATACGCCTAAACTGGAAATAGTGCAAAGTGAAGATCGAAATTGTGTAGTGGTATATAATATAGCAGAACGGGATCGGATTGAAGCCACCTGCATATACCTGGATAAGATGACAGCTCCTTGGGATTATGTGGCTTTCATAGAAGACCATTCAGATATTTTTGAGTCCAGGGAGCCTCAGGTAACACTGAGTAATTCCGGTGCTTTTTTCTGGATCACGGAACGAAACAACCGCAAAACAAAGCTTCAAAAACATGAGTTGGAAATTATCCGGTTCGATGGAAGTGGAGTTAATATAAATACCACACCACTTGGGAACTATCTGACTGTTGATCTCAAATTTGCTTTTGATCATCAAAACCAGCAACTCACCGGAGCCGGCTTATGGACCGACAAAACCCGGGATCGCTCCAACGGAGTTTTTTATGTCAGGATGAAACCGGGTGTCGATTCTGCTCTGGCACTTCGTTATGAAGCCTTTGACGAAAAATTTCTATCCGTTTTAAGGCAAAAGGAAGGGGCTGACGGCATTAAGGGCATTGCAGATGCAAAATTGCAGGAAATACTGCTCAGACAAGATGGCGGGATTGTGTTGGTTGCCGAGCGCTACAGGGAAGTACAGCGAGGCGCCTCTGCAGGCAGAGGTTTCTTTCGCGATGGGATGCGCATGATCATTGATTATTATTATGATGATATGTTTGTGCTCGCCATTCAACCCAACGGGCAGATACATTGGAAAAGTGCTTTACATAAAAAGCAGTATTCGCAGGACGACGATGGCACGTTTTCTTCCTATTTCCTCATGCGAACCCCCGACAAGATGCGGCTTTTCTTTAATGATGAAATTAAATATGAAAACACCTGCAGCGAATACGTACTCAGTGCTGCCGGAGAGTTTGACCGAAATAGCCTGCTCAATACCTTGAACCAAAGCCTTAGACTGCGTTTCAGAGATGCCATGCAATTAAATGCTAATGAATGTCTCATACCTTCTGAGTACAGAGGCCGGCTCAAGCTGGTTTTACTCAGATTCTAAACCTCATAAACCCAAACGGCGACCACAAGGGTCGCCCCTAC
>DLXL01000218.1:3247-9341 GCA_003448025.1 Saprospirales bacterium
CACAAGGGTCGCCCCTACATGAACTTCATAAACCCCATAAACCCCATAAACTCCTGCCTTTTTGTCGTGTCATGGCAAAGGATATATGACAAAACCCGTTTTTTCCAGAGATGGCAGGCTGTTTGTCATATTTGATTTGGAACGGGATGGATTATTTTGTTGTTAGTTTGACACAAGGCCGAATTATTGCCTCGATTTATTGGGATATTTCCCATGTTTGCATCTGATGATTCGGTGAAATGTGTCGGATTTACGTAATCCGAGGCATTTCATCTTTTACTCCCCACCTGTTCTATTGATATGTTTGATAATTATTTGATGCCGCAGCAGTCTGATGACGAGCCGGATTTCGTGCCACTTTTCTCTCTGGAAGAAGACGATGAGAAGGCTGGAGAGGTGTTTCCTGACACCATACCTCTGCTTCCTTTGAAAAATACGGTTTTGTTTCCCGGCATTGTTACGCCTATTACGGTGGGCCGCGACAAAAGCATTCGTGCCGTTCAAAAGGCATATGAAGGCGACCGATACATTGGCGTGCTTTCCCAAAAGGATTTAAAAATAGAATCACCTTCTGCGCGCGATCTGTATCGCGTGGGAACGGTGGCTCGCATACTGAAGCTGTTGAAAATGCCGGATGGATCTACCACGGCTATTCTGCAGGGACGTAAACGATTCCACCTCGACAGCCTCACGCAGGAGGATCCCTATATGGAAGGCCAGGTCAGTACTCTGGAGTATGATCAGCCGAAAAACAAACTGGAGTTTCGGGCACTCATCAGCAGTGTTCGGGATGCGGCCAGACAGATCATTGAGTTGTCGCCACAAATACCCTCTGAGGCGGTAGTGATGCTTAAAAACATCAATAACGATAACTTTTTGCTGAACTTTATTGCCTCTAACCTGGGCATTCCGGTTAACCATAAACAGGACATTCTGGAGATCAATAATCTCAAGGATAAAGCCAGTGCTATATTGCAGCACATGGATTCTGAGTTGCAGTTGCTTGAACTGAAAGACCAAATCGAATCCAAGGTGCGCGTGGATATTGAAAAACAACAACGCGATTATTACCTGAATCAACAGCTCAAAACCATTCAGGAAGAGCTGGGGAACAATCCTCAGGAAGAGGAAATTGAAGCGCTGATCCGTCGGGCTAAAAAGAAAAAGTGGCCGAAAAATGTAGAAGAAGCCTTCAATCGGGAGATCAATAAACTCCGCCGGGTGAATCCGCAGATTGCCGAGTACGCCATTGGATTAACCTATCTGGAAATACTGCTGGAATTACCCTGGCAGGAATACACCAAAGATCAGTTTGATCTGAAAAAGGTGAAACAGGTGTTGGATAAGGATCATTTCGGCCTTTCCAAAGTGAAGGAGCGCATCCTGGAACACCTTGCTGTGCTCAAGCTTAAGGGCGACATGAAAGCGCCAATTCTTTGTCTGGTAGGACCTCCTGGTGTCGGTAAAACCTCGCTGGGATCCAGCATCGCGCGGGCGCTCAAGCGCAAGTATGTGCGCATGAGCCTTGGCGGTCTGCACGACGAAAGTGAGATCCGCGGTCACCGCAAAACCTATATTGGCGCATTGCCGGGCCGAATTATTCAATCCCTGAAAAAGGCTAAGGCTGCTAATCCTGTTTTTATTCTGGATGAAATTGACAAAGTAGGCAAAGATTTTCGGGGCGATCCGTCTTCTGCTTTACTCGAAGTGCTCGACCCTGAGCAAAATACCACTTTTTACGACAATTACCTCGAACTGGAGTTTGACTTGTCTAAAGTGTTGTTCATTGCTACCGCCAATACATTAAGTACCATTCAGCCGGCGCTGCTGGACCGGATGGAGATCATTGAAATTGCCGGTTATTCACTGGAAGAAAAAATTCAAATTGCCAAGCAACATCTCGTGCCGCTGCAACGCAAGGAGCACGGATTGAAACCTGGCCAGGTAAAGATTACCGACAAGGCATTGGAGAAGGTTGTCGACAGCTATACGGCAGAAAGTGGTGTGCGCAATTTTTCCCGGGAAATAGGTTCTGTGATGCGCTCTGTAGCTAAAAAAGTAGCGATGGAAGAGCCTTACGACCTGACCATCAAACCAGAACACTTACATGCCATACTGGGGCCAACCAAATTCGATTCAGAGGTGTACAAAGAAAAGCAAGGCCCTGGTGTTGCTATCGGTCTGGCCTGGACTTCCGTGGGAGGCGAAATATTATTTATTGAAGTTAGCCTGAATAAAGGCTCCGGCAGACTTCAGCTGACCGGCAACCTGGGCGAAGTGATGAAAGAAAGTGCCAGTACGGCACTCAGCTATATCAGGGCTCATGCCGATCAATTTGGTATTTCAAGCGAGGCGTTCGAGAAAAATGATATTCACATCCATATTCCGGAAGGTGCTATTCCAAAAGATGGTCCTTCTGCGGGCGTGACTATGCTTTCTGCCATTACGTCTGCGTTGACTGGCAAGGCTTTAAAACCTTACCTGGCTATGACCGGTGAGATCACCCTGCGTGGAAAGGTATTGCCGGTTGGAGGTATCAAGGAGAAAATCCTGGCTGCCAAACGCGCAGGCATAAGGGAAGTGATCCTTTGCAAAGACAACCGCAAGCACGTGGAAGAAATTGAAAAAGAATACATTAAAGGCCTGAGCTTCCATTATGTAGATCGTATGGAAGAGGTGCTGGATTTGGCTATTGGATTAAAAAAAGCTGCAAAATCCAGCGAGAACGGCGCAGCTAAAAGAGGGAAGAAGGTGGAAGCGTAGTTTTTTCACCACTAAGACACTAAGGACACTAAGAGGCGGCTTCTTAGTGTCCTTATTGTCTTAGTAGTGAAACATCTTCTCTCAATGCCCTTTCTTGCCTTGCGAGGGTCTTACGACCCCGCAATCTACCCCTTCACCCATTTCCCTCGGGCTACTATTTTGCCCTGCATATCTTCCAACTGCAATAAATAAAGCCCACGAGGCCAGGATTCTCCGGCAGGGATGTTGTTCCAAAGCATCAATGCCTGTTGAATACCGCGCGCATCGTACGCGCGCAGGCGCAGAGGTTGTCTCTGCCAGGTCTCCGGAAGATGCAGCTGGAATGCACCAGATGATGGGTTGGGGAATACTTTGAGGGCTTCCACAACAGGCGTTAATCCGGAATTGCCAGATACTTCCACACAACGCGCTATTTGATCCAGCAACACCTGATATTTGGGTCGATCGGTCCAGGGGGCCGGGTCATCTTCCTCAAAAATATGCCCCCAGGAGCCGTATTGACTTTGCCAGGGGCCGGTGAGAACAAAAGCCAGGGGTAGTTCGCTGCCCAAACGGCGAAGGCTGTCGAGCATGCGGTTGTAGAGTTCATACATGCCAGGATGTATCTGTGCATCGTACATGGCCTGGATATACGGCGGCACGGTAAAATTGGTGAAGTGTTGGCCGCCTTCGTAGTTGACCACTTTTTTACCGTAAAGTCTGGCGGTGCGGTATACCATTTCCCAATGGGGATAAAAGGCCAGAAACGTATTGTTGGCATTTTTCAGTACATCATCTGCCGTGGCGGCGGCGCCCAGAGCCTGAAGGTTGGGAACGCCGGTATTGCCATGATCCAGCCCAACATACCAGGAGGGTGAGATGTAGTCATACCTGGCCGGATCTGCGTGGGCCATAATTTCTTCCGTAATCCAGTCGTAGCCGTTTTGAGTGCCCAACACCCTGCGCAACCTCGGGTTTTGATCACCCCAAACCTGCATCCAGGTATCAAAAGCATGAAGCGAACGCTCCACATAACGGCGGGGATAACTGATATTTTGCGGGCCGTTGTTATTCACCCAGTGTGCCTGCGGGAAAATCCAGTTCCACACCTCATTGCTATATTCCAGGTACACCTGAATGCCGGGGTTCAATCCGTTGCGGAACAAGGTGGCCATTTCCGTTAGGTAGGTATCATCTGCACCATGCGGCACACATACCCAGATGTCCTGGTTCAGCGTATTAGCCAACTGTATGATGTATTCATAAGCCAGGCCTCCGTTGGGACTTTCGGCCTGCGAGTAGTACCCCGGACGGGTGCGATTTTCCCATTTTTCCTGTTCGCTGCCGTTGGTGCGCATCCAGTCCATGAAACGCAGGGTATTGAATTCCTTGCATTTATCCAGAAACGACTGCCGGAACGGCTGACTGAGGTAAGTATCCACATTGCTCAGTTCCACCACGCGAATGTTGCGCACATGATTGCCGGCCTGAGAAGCGGTGAGGTTGAAAAAGATATTTCCTTCGTCATTCACCACAAAATCAATCTGTCCGGGCTGACTGGCTGTAACGGTTAGATTTCCCTGCATTTGCAGGGTGCCAACGCCATCATACAGGAGGCGCATGGGCACACCTGTGGGTATAAATCCGATGGCGGAAATGATGCCGCGCAACAGGTTTTGGCCGCTGCCATTAGGCACACTGAAGGGTATTTGCTGGGCATAACCATTGCTGTCGGCTGGAATATGGGCCTGGTTTTCAGTATTCCACACAAAATTGCCTCCGGGAGGGTTGGGGTCATAGGTGATCCAGGTGCCGCAGGATTTGAAAAAGTCTTTGAAGGGACGGCCGGTCGACCAGTAGGCAAGGCCTTCAATGCCTACGCCGATTTTCATGGCGCAGGGATCGGGCGTCCAACCCGGGCAAGTATTGCTGTCGCGCTGTATTTGCAGGTTGAAGGTATCCCGGCAACCATTGGCGCCGGAGGCAGTGAGTTGATAAGGGCCGGGCGCCAGGTTGTCGAACACATGGGCGTTGCCGGCAGAAGGCGGAATCAGGTTGCCGCCGGCATTGCGTAATTGCAAGGGGATATTTTCGTAGTTGGTAACCCGGAAACGGCCGTCATTGCCGGTACAGGAAGCCAGTTGTTCGCAGGTAATACCCAGCAGGCAGGGGTAGGCGCCGGCGGGGTTGAGTATGCGCACTTGTTTGGTCAGACTATGCTGCAGGCCTGCGGAATCTGTGACGGTGAGTCGTACATTCAAATTGCCCAGTGCGGTAAAGGTATGGGTTACCAATCCGCCACTGACTGGTGCGGAGCCATCACCAAAATCCCAGGAATAGGAAGTAATGAAACCATCAGGGTCAGAAGAAGGCGTGCCATCGAAGCTGATTTGCAGGGGGGCAATACCGGATGGCGGGTTGAAACTGAAATCGGCATTGGGAGGCTGATTAACAGACACACTGGCATCTGGCGCTACGCAGGCGTATGATGCGCCTATACGCAGCTCGTCTGCGTGGCCATTGTTGGGGCTATTGCCAAGGTAAAGTGCGATACTTTGGATGGCTAAGGCAAACGGGGCGGTTTGGGTAAGGGTAGGAGAGGGCGTATTGGCGCCTAGCTCAGAAGGGTTGACAAATAAAGAAACGGAAGTAGAGTTGTTAAAAAAATCCAGTTTCACAGCCAAGAAAGCAGTTTCTCCTGTAACCACCGGAACGGAACCGGGGAAAAATTGATCGCCTATGCGCAGCGTCCAGCGGCGTTGGCCATTTACATTAGAATTAGCGCCAAAATATCCGATAGCTATTTTATTGGAGGTACATCCTTCACACCAGGGAATGTTGCTGTTGTGCCAATAAATAGCTACGGTTTCGTCGTTATTTTGATTTTTTCGCAGCAAAAGACTCGCCCATAGCGTGGTGCCAGACTGGCCGATTTGGCCATTACCATTGAGGTAGGGTGCAAAAGGACCGGTAGGCTGAATGTCGAGTCGTCTGCCAGAGGTAAGGTACTGGAAGCCACCGGAGACATAGCCTGCTGATGATTGAAGATCCTGGAATTGCAGGGGCGTTCCGGTTTCAATTTGATACCCGGGGATTTGGGTGTTGGCGCCTTGTACACTCCAGGGTTGCAGCCAACCGGTACCCCCCTGTAGGGCATCTAAAGGCGTGTTATTGGCATAGGAGAAACCATCAAAAGCCAAGTAATTACAGGGTTGTGCCGCGGATTGGAACGCGGGAATGAACAGGAGGAGAGATAAAAAGAGGCGCATGATTTGTGTTCGTGTACAGAGCGCAAGAACGCGAATTTTTTGGAACGCGGATGAGGATATGGAACGCGGATGACGCGGATGAC
>DLXL01000493.1:0-9792 GCA_003448025.1 Saprospirales bacterium
ACGATGTAGGGAATGTCGAATATCCAATATCCAATTTCGAATGTCCAAGGGGTGCGGGTGCCTGGGGTCAGCACGTTTGCTGGGCGCTGATCGCCTGAATGGCCAAAGCTTTTCACAAACTCTCGCCATTCAGGCGAGGTAAAATAAGCAGTCGTGCTGACGCCACCCCCCCCCGCACCCCTTGGACATTCGATATTGGATATTCGATATTGGATATTCCTACAGGTTTTTCATACTCAACGCTACCCGTTTCCGAACCATATCCACCTCTACTACCCGGACGGTTACGTGCTGGCCCAGGGATACTACTTCCATGGGGTCGCGCACAAACTTGTCGGCTAGTTGCGACACGTGCACCAGGCCGGAATCTTTCACGCCAATGTCTACAAATGCCCCGAAATTGGTGATATTGTTCACGATGCCCGGCAGGATCATTCCCGGATAAAGGTCTTCCAGGCTGCGCACATTGGCAAACTCAAATGCTTTAGCTGCGCCACGCGGGTCGAGACCTGGTTTTTCCAGCCCTTTTAAAATGTCTTTGAGCGTAGGCAAGCCCACATCACCACGCACGTATTTTTTCAGATCAATGGCTGCGCGTTTTTCGCGGTCGCGAATCAAATCCCCCACCTTGCAGCCCAGATCAGCAGCTATCTCCTCCACCAGGGCATATCGTTCCGGGTGAACCGCCGTATTGTCGAGCGGATTTTTAGCATCGCGGATCCGCAAAAAGCCGGCACATTGTTCAAAGGCTTTGTCGCCCAATCGCGCCACTTTTTTCAAATCGCTGCGTTTGGTGAATGCGCCGTTTTCGGTTCGGTAATCTACTATGTTTTTAGCCAGAACCGGACCCAGGCCAGACACATAAGTGAGCAGGTGTTTGCTGGCTGTATTGAGGTTGATCCCCACAGCGTTTACACAACTTTCCACCGTGCGATCCAGCCCGTCTTTGAGCTGGGTTTGGTTCACATCGTGTTGATATTGCCCAACACCGATGCTTTTGGGATCAATTTTAACCAGTTCTGCCAACGGATCCATCAGTCGCCTGCCAATGCTCACCGCACCGCGTACGGTTACGTCTTCTTTGGGGAATTCCTCCCGTGCTACCTCACTGGCAGAATAAATGGAGGCGCCGGCTTCGTTCACCTGGAAAATCTCTACCGGGCGTTCAAACTTGATTTTTCGCAAAAAATCCATGGTTTCCCGCCCTGCCGTGCCATTCCCCACAGAAATAGCCTCAATCTGAAACTTATCCACCAAGTGTTCAACCTCCGCCTGCGCCTCAAATGGATTGTGCAGGAAAATGGCGGAATACTTGAGTAGGGTTCCGCTGGCATCCAGGCAAACTACTTTACATCCGGTGCGGAATCCGGGGTCAATACCCATAACCCTCTTTTCGCCCAACGGCGCTGAAAGCAGCAGCTGGCGCAGGTTTTCTGCAAATACCCGGATAGCCTCCGTATCGGCTTTTTCTTTGGAAGAATTGCGGAATTCGGTTTCAATGGAGGGCTGCAACAGCCTTTTGTAGCTGTCTTTCACAGCGGTACGCACTTCTGAGGCTGATTCGCCGTACCCGGTTACAAACATATATTCCAGGTCTTCCACGGCTTTTTCTTCCTCGGGCGCAACGCTCACGCGCAGGAAACCTTCATCTTCGCCTCTCCGCATTGCCAGTAACCGGTGACTCGGGCACTTGGCCAGTGGTTCGCTCCAGTCAAAGTAGTCGCGATACTTGGCGCCTTCATCTTCTTTGCCTTTCACCAGGCGTGAACTGATTACCGCCCCGCGATCAAACAAACGCCGCACTTTATCGCGGGCTTTGAGGTCTTCACTGATCCATTCTGCGATGATATCCCGGGCGCCTTGCAGCGCATCCTCCACCGTTGGCACCTGATCGGTGATAAACTGGGCGGCCAGGGTTTCCACTTCTCTGTCGCGTTGTTGAAAAATACGTTTGGCCAGCGGTTCCAGACCTTTTTCAATGGCCATGGTAGCACGGGTTTTACGCTTAGGCCGGTAAGGGAGGTAGAGATCTTCCAGCTCGGTCATAGTTGCCGCGTCTTCTATTTTTTTACGCAGCTCGGGGGTTAATTTCCCTTGTTCTTCAATACTTTGTAAAATGGTTTCGCGGCGCTTGTCAAGCTCCTGCATTTTTTTCCAGGCATCCTGAATCTCGGCAATTTGCACCTCGTCCAGTTCGCCGGTGGCTTCTTTCCGGTAACGGGCAATGAAGGGTATGGTGGCGCCGCCTTCCAGCAGCTGGATAACAGATTCAATTTTGCGCGCCGGAATTCCGGTAATCGGGGCGATACGTGGGGCGTAACTCATAGCATTGGAACGATGAACGATGAACGATGAACGATGGGGAGGCAAAAGTCCCTTTAAAGGGGGAAATGGAGGTGTTTTGGGGCTGAAAAAAGTTATCCACAAGGAACGGACTCAAGTTCCTCTACATCAAAAATGGCAGAAACGCCCGTCTGTTTGGCGGGTAATCAGGAAATTGCTCCCGGTACCAGCGGTGGTGCGATAATGCTCTCGGCGCCAGATTGGCTACGGTCCATACGGCAAAACACAACCCTGGCAGGTTCCAGGCCATTACGGCAAACCCGATCCATTCCAGCATTTCTCCAAAATGATTCGGACAGCTTATCCAACGAAACAATCCGCCGCGTGGAATAGCGTAGCCTGTTTGCCCGGGTTTGCGCAGACGAATGAGTATATTGTCGGAATGCCAGTTAATGCCCAAACCAATCACAAATAACAGCATACCAAGCCAAAAACGGGGGTCAGAATCCCAGGATGCCGGATAATGGGCAAAATGTGCAAAATAATAGCCCAGAAAAAAGCCATTGGCCAGGTTGAAACCCACGGCGGAAAGCGCAATAATCCAGGGCATGCGCTTGCCTCTGGTACGCAGGCGCAATGGGAAAATGATGCTTCGGTTCACATAATGAAACAGGAAAAATGCGCTTAAAACCCAAATCATGCTATTTCCCTGAATGCTGTTTGAACACAAATAATACAGAAAAACCAGGATTACCGTGAATTCCATGATGAACCAGCCCAAACGGTTGTCGAGTGTTGGGCCCCAGCCGGGCCTGACATGCCTGCCATAGGGCGCATCCTGTTTGAGCAAGTAAAAAAAGGTGATGATGCCAATGCCCATCCAGGCATACAAAAGTTGGCTGTACGTTTCGTAACTCATAGATATCCGAATTGATCAAACCATTGATAGGCCCCGGCAATGGTTTGTTCCAAAGGCCGGGCAGTGTAGCCTAATTCCTGAGATGCTTTTTGCCCTGAAACCTGCAAGGCGCCATTTTTGACAGTCTCCAGCGATTCATGGGTGAAAAGAGGACGTTTCCCGCTGATTTTACTGAATAATTGTACAAAAGGCAGCCCTAATTGCAATAATCCAAAAGGAACAGTACGGGTTGGCGCCGGTACTCCTGTTACTTTTTCCGCCAGAGCCGCCACCTGTAACAGGGTGGCGTAAGTGCCCGGCAGCAAATAGGCTTCGCCAGAGCGCCCCCGATGTAGTGCCGCAACAGCAGCGCCCGCCACATCTGTTACATCACACCAATCGAATCCGCCCGGAGTCAGCATCGGGATTTTTCTTCGGTACAGATCCAGCAACATTTGTCCGGCCAGAGATGGTTCAAAATCCCAGGGCCCAAGCACGGCAGTAGGACACAAAGCCAGAATTTCTGTAGAAGGATTTGCGGTTGCCATATCCAGAGCGAGCCGAAGCGCTGCGGCTTTGCTTCGGTCGTATGCCATAGTGCTGTCGAATGCCAACGCCCTGGTTTCGTCAATTGGATGCGTTTGCGGAGCTTGCCGGAAGGCATGAACAGAGCTGAAACAGATCACTCTGCGCACGCCGTTGGCCAGCGCCGCATGGAGCATTAAGCGGGTGCCTTCCACGTTGGCCTGATGAACTTTTCCATCCGGATCTCCCTGAATAGAAATGACGGCAGCCAGGTGAATAACGGCATCTGCACCTTTGCACAGATCCTGGAGCGCCCGGGTATCCAGCAAATGCCCCTGAATGGTTTCTACAGGTAGTCCGGCCAGGGCAGGACTTTCCCGGCGCAGGAGTACCCGCACCTGGTAGCCGGCCTGAATTAATTGCCGGACTACTACATTTCCGATTCTTCCGGATGCCCCGGTTACTGCAATGTGCACAAACTGATTATTTTCGCCCAAAGAAACAAAACCTGTTTATGCTTAGGACCATACTTTTATTGATTGCCACTTTGCTGGCCTTGCCTTTTATAGCCTTTTATTACGACCAACCACTCGCACCCGAGCATTGGGAGGTTTTAAATACGCTGTTTAAGATCATGTTGGGGGTAGCCTTAACCTGTTTTGTGGTAAGTGAACTAACCAGTAATTACAGTCAGGTGGACAAATTGTGGAGCGTTATCCCCGTTGTCTATGTTTGGGTAGTAGCAAGTGAAAGTGGGTTTTCCCAGCGTTTGGTATTGATGGCGGTGATGGTAAGCATTTGGGCGCTTCGACTTACGTTCAATTTCGCGCGGAGGGGAGGTTATCACTGGATTCCCTGGAAAGGGGAAGAGGATTACCGCTGGAGTGTTCTCCGGCAAAATCCGATACTGAGCAAACGGTTCAGCTGGAGCTTATTCAATCTGTTTTTCATCTCGTTGTATCAAAACAGCCTGATACTGTTATTCACTTTGCCCATAGTGGCGGCCTGGCAAGGCGGCGATACGCCTTTGAATGCACTGGATTACCTTGCTGCTGCGTTGTTTTTGGGGTTTGTGATCACAGAAACGATTGCAGACCAACAACAATGGAATTTTCAAACAGAAAAGTATAGAAGGAAGAATGCCGGGGAACCCTTAGGCCCATTATATGAGAAAGGCTTTTGTGCAGAAGGACTTTGGGCACGCGTTCGGCATCCCAATTATGCCTCCGAACAGGGTATTTGGCTGAGTTTTTACTTGTTCAGCGTAGCGGCCACAGGAAGATGGGTGAACTGGTCGCTGGCTGGCGCTGTTTTATTGATGCTGTTGTTTTTGGGCAGTTCAGATTTTAGTGAAAAAATCTCTGCCGGTAAATACCCTGCCTATGCGGATTATCAAAAAAGGGAGGGGCGGTTTTTCCCGAAACTTTTTTGACAACAAAACATACCCTGAATTCAACTGTTTAAACGCTACTTTTACCATCAGATCATTACAAACCATGATTTACGAAAAACTATTACAAGATAACAAAGCCTGGGCCGACAATATGTTGGTGCATGATCCGGAATTTTTTCACAGGCTGATGAATGTTCAAACGCCTGAAATTCTTTGGATAGGATGCTCTGACAGCCGTGTTCCGCCCGATCAGATTACCCAAACAAAACCGGGTGAGATATTCATCCACCGCAATGTGGCCAATTTGGTAATACATACAGATCTGAACCTGCTTTCTGTTTTGCAGTATGCTGTTGAGGTGCTAAAGGTTAACCACATTATTATTTGCGGTCACTATGGATGTGGCGGGGTAAAAGCGGCAATGGGACGCAGCTCCCTGGGAATCATCAATAAATGGTTGCGTAATATCAAAGATGTTTACCGGTTTCATCATGACGAGCTGGAAGCGATCCCGGATGAAGATAAGCGCCTGAACCGGCTCATTGAGCTGAATATTGTAGAACAGGTGAACAACCTGGCCAAAACCTCCATTGTGCAGCACGCCTGGAAAGAACGACAGGCGCCCCATTTGCATGGCTGGGTTTACAGCCTTGCCGACGGAATTATCAACCCACTGTTTGATATGGCTCCAGGTACCCATTTAGAGCATCCTATTTACGAGTACGATAATTTGTAGGCCTGGGAACCTTCAAACCTCGTAGGTTTTGGAAAGCTAGGGTATGTGCAAAAGTTTTATGTGTGTTTTGGATCGGCTATCTCAAATATGGCTCCAACATAGCATTGCGGCAACACCATAAAACGGCGTAGCCGTGACATTTTGAAAATGCCACAGCTACGCCGTTCTGATAATTATCCACGTCAACGACTTTTATTACTACTAAAATGTCGCCGCGCTGCGGCTTTTTAGTGGTATTAAAAACAAGCCTCAACTTGTGTACATACCCTAGGTACCCAAAACCTACGAGGTTTGAAGACTCAAAGCCATTATCGCCCCATCTCATTTCCATAAACTTACCCTACCTTTGCGCGGCCATTCCCGGCCATGTAATTATGCGCATTTTTTCCATCTTGGCACTATGCCTTTTCGTCTGCAATGGCCTTCAGGCTCAGGGCTTTCAGATCCTGTTCCCCGGATTGAGTGGTCCTGAACTGGTAGACAGTGTGGCATCCGGGTATCGTCCAAATACCGTATTGGATTATGCAAATGCCCGTGATACGCTTTATGCAAAGGTGTTGGCTTTAGACGATGATAGTTTGCGTTGCATCTATTCGGGTCATACCTTATACCTGGATCCCTTGCAGGATCCAACCCAATATATTTACCAGGGGGGAGGGGCAAACGGGATGAATACAGAGCATGCCTATCCTCAGGCTAAAGGCGCCGCCGACGGCAATGCCCGAAGCGATATGCACCATATTTACCCTACCCGAATTGCCGTAAATGAAGCCCGGGGGAATTCACCCTATGCTGAAATTCCGGATGTACAGACCCAAAAATGGTTCATCCGAAACCAGCTTTTTACCACTATACCTGCCACAAACATCGACGCTTACTCCGAACAACGCACGGATGCTTTTGAACCCCGGGAATCAGTCAAAGGAGATATTGCCCGTTCCGTTTTTTACTTTTACACCATGTACCGCGCTCAGGCAAATCTGGCCGATCCTGCTTTTTTTGAGCTGCAGCGCAACACTTTGTGCCAATGGGCCGCGCAGGATCCGGCAGATTCCTCAGAACTGATCAAAACCTGGCGAATTGCCCCATATCAGGACGGAAAACCAAACCCCTTTGTGGTAGATTGTACCCTGTCCCATCGCTGCTGGTGTCCGGAAGTGCCGCCGAATTGTCAGGTAAATACAAGTGAACCAACGTTTAATCCTGTATTGATTTGGCCCAACCCTGCCCGGGAATGGATTCATTTTGAATCAAAAAACGGGGAGCCGGTTAATATCCAGATCACAGACTTCACCGGCAGGTTAGCTGGCGCAACGTCTGCTCCGGCTGCTCAGGGTTCCGTGTCGGTCCAATCCATGCCTCCAGGCTTGTATTGGGTACTGGTTCGGGATCTTTCGGGGAACCAGTCCGTTTATCCCATATTGGTGCAATAAACCTGTGCCTCATTGACCAAAACATCCAATTTACACTTATACAATGCTCGAATTTTTAACCCAGGCACTCGATTTTTTTCGCCATCTGGACGTGCACCTGGAAAACATCATGCGTGATTATGAACTGGCTACCTATCTCATCCTGGCGCTCATCATTTTTTGTGAGACAGGACTTGTGGTAACGCCATTTCTGCCAGGCGACTCCCTCTTGTTTGCCGCAGGCGCCATTACCGCAAAAACCGGTATTCTGAACGTTTGGCTGCTCATTCCACTGCTGTTTTTTGCCGCTATTCTGGGGGATAACACCAATTATTTCTTCGGAAAATTCCTCGGGGAAAAGGTCTTTACCCGCGATTATTGGTTCTTAAAAAGGAAATACATAGATCAGACGCACGAATTCTATGAGAAACATGGCGGGCGAACCTTGATTATTGCACGTTTTGTGCCCATCGTACGCACATGCGCTCCATTTTTTGCCGGCGTGGGAAAGATGACTTACCGCCAGTTTATCGGTTACTGTATTTCAGGAGGTATTCTATGGGTAAGCTCGCTAACGTTGGCCGGTTACTATTTCGGACAAATTCCTATTGTGAAAAACAACTTTGAAGTAGTGGTGCTTGGAATCATAGGCATCTCGGTGTTGCCAGTCTACGTGGAATTCCAGAGAGCCCGATTCGGGAAAAAGTGATCTGTTTTTTGAAAGTAAAATATTGAAAATGAAGCATTTATGCGCACTTTTGCTTTGCCTGGCAGGTTTGTTTGGTCAGGCAAATGCCCAACAGCATTTTTCCATGGCAGATGCCTTTTTAAAAAGAGGCGTCTTTACCCCGGCCAACCTGCGCCAGTTGCAATGGATCCCTGGAAAATCCCAGTTTACACACGTGGTAAATAACAAGCTAGTACTTGTAAATGCACCTGATTTAAAAACAGATACGCTGGATTTTTTGCCCCTGATCAACCAAAAATTGACTGAAATGGGGGCAAAATCGATGGAAGCCCTACCCGGCCTAACCTGGTTGAACGGGGATCAGTGCTGGTTTCGCACAGATAAAGAAATCTATACCTACAGCATTGCTGATGGCTTGAGCAGAAAAAACTGGTTTCCGGCTGAAGCTGAAAATCTGGATATTCAGGGGAAATCCTTTGCTGCTGCCTACACCCTGAACAATGGTCTTTGGATTAATTTGGGAGGTAAAGAGCTTGGTGTTGCCAAAAGTGAGAAAGAGGGCATTGTATACGGTAAAAGTGTTCACCGTGATGAATTTGGCATTTTTAAAGGCACATTCTGGAGCCCTTCCGGGCGCTTTCTGGCGTTCTATAGAATGGACGAGAGCATGGTAACGCCATACCCGATTTACGTGCTTGATTCTATGCCTGCTGTAGCCCGTGAAATCCGATATCCTTTTGCAGGGGCTAAAAGCCATCACGTGACGGTTGGTATATTTGATACCCAAACCGCCAAAACCCTTTACCTGCAAACCGGCGAACCTGCCGAACAATTCCTGACCAATGTGTCCTGGTCGCCCGATGATAAATATGTGCTGATTGCAGTCGTAAATCGGGAGCAAAACCACATGTGGCTGAACCAATACGATGCTGCTACCGGGAATTTTATCAAGACTATTCTGGAAGAAACTTCAGATAAATGGGTAGAGCCGGAAAAGCCTGCAGTATTCCTGCCCGGATCTAACGATCAATTCCTTTGGCAAAGCGAACGTGCCGGATACAACCACCTTTATCTGTGCAGCCTGAATGCTAAAACCATGAAGCAAATCAGCACCGGACCAAATCCGGTCACTACTTTTTATGGTTTTGATGCCAAGGGAGAAAATTGTTATTACCAGGTGGCTGATGACACCGGTCTGAACCGATTTGTGTACAGCGCCAACCTGAAAAACGGCGCTGAGACCCGACTGCATGATGATCCGGGTGTGCATAATGGCCTGATCAGCAGCACAGGAGAATGGATGCTGGATGTATACACAGAGGCAAATACGCCACGGGAGATATACCTGAGCAAAACAGGAAAGAAGTCCAAACGGGATCTGGTTTTAAGTGCCCCAAATCCCATGACAGGCTACGCCCTGGGAAATACCCTTATGATTACCCTTCCCTCCAAAGGTGGGTTTCCGCTGAATGCCCGGATGATTTTTCCAACCGGTTTTGATGCCTCCAAACAATACCCGGTGATCGTATATGTTTATGGCGGTCCGCATGCCCAAATGATTACCAATGGCTGGATGAACAGTGCAGATCTCTGGATGCATCATATGGCACAGGAAGGGTTCATCATATTTACCCTCGATGGAAGAGGATCCGCACACCGCGGATTTGCATTTGAAAACGCCATTCACCGCAGGGTAGGGGATGCTGAAATAGAGGATCAACTCTCAGGCATTGAATATTTGAAAAATCAGTCTTTCGTAGATCCTGCCCGTATTGGCGTATTTGGCTGGAGTTATGGTGGATTTATGACCACATCGCTGATGACCCGTCCAGAATCAAAGGACATATTCAAATGTGG
>DLXL01000493.1:10022-12848 GCA_003448025.1 Saprospirales bacterium
TCAGGAAAATCCGGAAGGATATGCCAAAAACAGCCTGTTTCAGTATATCGACAACCTGAAGGGCAGATTGCTGATGATCCATGGAACTTCAGACGATGTGGTACTTTGGCAGCACTCCCTGCGCTACATCCGCGAGTGCGTACGTAAGAACAAGCAGATTGATTATTTCGCTTATCCGGAGCACTTCCACAATGTGATGGGGCGCGATCGGGTGCACCTTTTTGAAAAAATTGAGCGGTTTTTTAAGGATAACCTTTGATGGCTTTATATCTCCCGCAGCAATGTGAATGGCACTGGGGTTTATACTAACCATTCACATTGCTGCGTTCTCGCATAAATATTTCTGTTCTATGCGAAAACTGTTCCTTCCCTTTTTCCTGATACTCCTTTTTGCAGCCGCTGCTGCGGCTCAAAAAACCAACCCCGGTTCCAATATTTATGATTTAAAAGAGGCCATTGCCCAAAAGTTAGTCAGTGTTAAAGTGGAGGGTAAAGGCGGTCATCATGGAGAAACACTAAAGCTTGTTTGCAAAAACCTGCGGGGGAAATATCTCAGGCTCCGAATTCCACAGGGGTTGCTCATGGAACCGGCTGATACTGCTCAGCAGACGCTGGTGGTGGCTAAGGAGTTGCTGTTGGCAGTAACGGCAAAGACCCCTGCAGAGGGCCTTCTCTCTACATTTTGTACGCAGGCCGGCGAGATGTCTCCAAAGGCAGCCGAGGTTTTTTCCATTGGCGCAATGGCGCCAGCTCAGCTTTGCAATTTGTTGAAATTTATGACAGAAAAAGGCAAGATAGATAACCCAAATGCGCAAACAGCGGTTTGGTGCTTGCTGAGTGGGAGATCGCTCGGGTCTATTGATGATCCGGAACTTACCCGGTTCGTTGCTGAACAATTGGGTAAAAAAATACCTGATTATAAAGTCAAACACCAAACGGTAGAGTATCTGCCAGGCGATCGCGCCGACCTTGGGAAGGCATTAGTGGTGGAAACCAATTTTACCTACTATCTGGAAAAGGATGAACGGGTGCTTATGATACTGCTGGACTCCAGCGGAAAACAAATCAAGCAGGTATCCAAGGAAGAAATCATGAAAGCCGGTGAACACCGCACCGGCATGCGTCTGGAAGTGTACAATCTGAACTCAGATCGTTATACGCTGCGTATGCAAACCAAAGCCGGCCGCGTCATCAAAGACATGGAAGTGGAATTTTAAGCCATTTCAGAAATACTGCCGAGTCGGGGCCAAAGCGCTCACGGATTGATTCCCTGATCTTTCAACGTTTGACGCAACAGGGGCTCCAACTCAGATCTTTGAGCCTCATTGCGAATACGTTTGGTGAGTTCATCATATAATTCCTGAGAAGGGATTTTGTCAATCTGATAAGTAAGCAGACTTACAAGCCGGGCATATCGTCTGCGTTGGTACCAGAACCAGCCAATTATGACCATAGCAACCAGTCCAAGTGCCAGCAGCAATTGCTGGGCTTGCCTTTGAATAAAAGGTACATCCTTCCTGACCAGTTTTTCAACGCGGTTCAAGATGGTGTCAACCGTAGGTTGAAGTGCTTCACGTACCAATGCACGGGCCATCATTTGCGTACTGTCGTCCAAAGCACCTCGTACTATCAACTGTATTTTTTCTTTGGCTGTTTCAGCGTCAAAATCATCCAGGGCCTGCTGTATCATGTCGCTGAGCGCAGTTCTCGTTTGCTTTTTCAGTGTTCCGGTAGATTCTTCGATCAAACCTATCAGGAACTTTTTGAGCTCTTCGTCCTGAATATTGGCTTTCAGGCCGTTTAACCGTTTTTCCAGGGTTTGACCGAGGGAATCCAATTGGTGGCGGCTCATTTGTCCCAACTTGGCTATGGTTTGTTCAAGTTTGCGAAAATCCGGATCAAGGGTATCCATGGATCCCTTTAATCCCTGAATCAGATTTCGGGAAATAAGTTGTGCGCTATCGGCAAAACCCAGGGCAGCCTGTCTGCTGGCCGACCGCAGCATGCTGTCGATATGAGCCTGGTTGTTAGCTTTGAACCCCGACAAGTCTGCGTTGTTGAGGTTTTTTCCAAGTATATTGCATTGGGAAAGTAGCATTAAGGAAAAAATACCACCAAGAAAAAGTATCCATAAGGGATAAGAAGACCGTTTTGTCATATGGCCGGAAGGATATTATCCTACAAACCTCTGAATTTTGCCAGACAATCTATTATCAAATCCGGAAATCATCTTTGTAGCTTCCATCAAATCTCTTTTCGTAAAGCCCCGAAACCGGTTAATTTTGCCGTTTCAACGGACTCCAAAACCAATCAAAATCAAGAATGACTACGGATCTCCTGTTTGGCAGCCTTGCCTTGAGTTTATTGCATGGCGCTATTCCCAATCATTGGTTGCCTATTGTTGCGATTGGCAAACAACAAGGCTGGACAGCCGGAAAGGCTTCCAGGATTACCTTGTTGGCTGGTGGTGCCCATGCGCTGAGTACTGTTTTGATCGGGATATTGGTCAGTCTGGCCGGTTGGCAACTCGCTGCCTGGACGGAGTTCTTTATGGAAACGGCAGCTCCAACTTTATTGATTCTTTTAGGCCTGGTTTTTATCTGGCGCCATTATTACCACCAGCACTTTCATTTGCACAAGCCGGTTTCGGAACAACTGCCGGAAAAGCAATTGGTCGTAGCATTGGCTTCAGCAATGTTTCTTTCTCCTTGTTTGGAAATAGGCGCTTTTTTTCTGGTGGCAGGAAGCCACGGACTTTGGGCGGTTATTAGCATTTCATTGCTCTACACACTTACCACCATTGGTGGTATGGTCGGTTGGGTGCAG
>DLXL01000493.1:12973-13141 GCA_003448025.1 Saprospirales bacterium
TACCACCATTGGTGGCATGGTCGTTTGGGTGCAATTGGTCTGGCACGGATTGAAACTGGCCAATTCCCATGCTCTGGAGCACTACGCCGGGATTATTTCTGGTGGCGTACTCATTCTGGCCGGAATTATTGGCTTTATGCATTAACGGTGGACGGCTTACGGTGGAGG
>DLXL01000493.1:13483-13652 GCA_003448025.1 Saprospirales bacterium
ATTTCACTCAGGGCAATTTCCTGAACCAGGCTGCCTCGCAAATCCACAATTTGGATAGCAAGAACATCCAGATCATTGATAACCAACTCGATATGGGTGCTGGTTGGGTTGGGCCAAAGTTTTACACTACCAGATATTCCCGGTTCGGTCGTGCTTACTGTGTTGGTTG
>DLXL01000493.1:13787-15482 GCA_003448025.1 Saprospirales bacterium
TATTACCGGCGCCAACGCAGAAGTACATCCGTTTCCATCTGTGATGGTCAGGGTATAGGAGCCAACTCCCAGTCCGGTCAGGTCTTCAGTATTGGCAAAAGATTGACCGTTTTTATTCCATTGATAGGTAAACGGGCCAACGCCCACTGGTGTTACCGAAATGGCGCCTACATTCTGGCCGTTTACATCGTTAAGGGTTTGGTCAATCAAAATATCTGAGGTTGGGAATACGGTAATGCTAAAGGAGCAGGTGCCCTTATTACCTGAAACGTCGGTAGCCTCGTAAACGACTATTGTTGTTCCTTCATCAAATACAGATCCACTAGCCGGACCAATAATCACTATTGGTGGAACAGACACTCCGCAGTTATCGCTCACGGATGGAGGGCTGTAACTGATGAAGCCTGGACCGCAGACCTGAATGTCGGCCTGGCAAATTAATACAGGAGGGGCGGCGTCTGTAGCTATAATACTGAATGAAGTTGTGCTTGAACATCCATTGTTATCTGTTACGGAAAAGGAATAAGTGCCTACGCCCAAATTTCCCGGGATGCCGCCACCTGGCCATGCGAAACTGTATGGAGGTGTTCCGCCATTAACGGAAACCTCTGCAGAACCATCGGTGTCATTCGGGCATTCTACGTTTTGAATGTTGATCACATTTGCCTCCAAAAGCGCTGGTTGGGTGATGGTTGCTGATTGACTCACGGAACATCCTGCGCCATCAGTAGCTATTACTGTATAGGTTCCTGCCGACAGGTTGGTAATGGTTTGAGTGGTTTCATTGTTACTCCAGAGATAGTTATATGGCAAGACTCCATTACCAAGCACCACTGTAGCCTGGCCATTCGCGGATTCAAAGCAACTGAGGTTGACCGGGCTGATAGTAGCGGTCAATGCGCAATTGAAAGCAATGACATTGACGGTTTGTTCCGCAGTACAACCATTTGTATCAGAGACCAAAACGGTATATGTGCCAGGTGCAAGGCCTGAAATATGTGAAGTAGTTGCACCGGTATTCCATAAGTACTGATATCCGGGAGTACCACCCGTAGGATTGGCTTCTGCAGTGCCGTCAGAGGCTCCAATGGCAGAAACGCCAGTAGCAGTAGCATTGGGTGAAAGAGCCAGGGGCTCTGTAATATTGATACTGAATACCGCAGAACAGCCGGCTCCATCCTGAACATTAACCGTGTAGCTGCCTGGTGCAAGGTTATTGACACTTTGTGTGGTTGATCCATTAGACCAGGCATAGGATACCGGATTGGTTGCACCAATCAGTGAAATAGATGCCAGACCATCATTGAAATTCTGGCAGGAAACGTTTGTTGCAGAAATGCTGCCGCTCAAATTACATCCAAAGGCATTCACCGTTACGGTTTCCGTTGAAGAACATCCGTTCGCGTCTGTTACAACTACCGTGATAGGGCCAGGCGCCAAATTGCTGATGGATTGTGTGGTGGTTCCATTACTCCACAGATAACTGTAACCGGCTGTTCCGCCCGTTGGGTTGGCAGTTGCTGTTCCATCATTCGCTCCATTGGCTGTCTCACCGGTGGCGCTGGCATTGGCAATCAATTGAGTCGGTTGGGTAATGATAACGGATATTGTGGTATCGCAACCTTCGCCATCTGTAACAGATACCTGATAAGTGCCGGCAATCAGGTTGTTGACGGTTGCCGTTGTATCGCCGGT
>DLXL01000493.1:15771-16997 GCA_003448025.1 Saprospirales bacterium
ACACTATCCAGGCTGGTGCAGCCATTGTCGATATTGGTAATTTTCAGGAAATACTTTCCAATGCTGTCTACCACAGGGGTAAGGGTGGTGTCGCCCGAAACAATATGTCCGCCTTCTTTTGCTGTCCACAAATACTTGAAGTTTGGCCCCTGGGAAGAAGGGGTTGCGTTTAACTGGACGCTCGCGTTATTGCAGTTCAAATTTGGTGGGCGAACAATACTGTCGAAAGGAATGGTGGTATTTTCTGCCACATTCACAACCGCTGAAGAGGTACAGCCATTTATAGTTCCGGTTACTACCAGGGTATAGGCGCCCGGTTCGTAGGCAACGATATTCCGAAGGCTGGAATTAACATTATTACCGGTCCAGGCGTATGTTACGTTGGGTGCTGCAGGAGAATTTCCTGATAAGGTTACAGAATCAGCCAAACAGGTTAATTGCCCTGATGCAAAGGCTGAGGCGCCGGGAGGGGTTGTATTGGAAATAACTGCAATGGTATCATATCCAACACAGCCATTCACCGTGTTGGTGACCGTGCCGAAATAATCGCCACCAACCGTTACATCGGGGTTGGGGATGTTAGCAGAAAAACCGTTGGGGCCGGTCCATCCATAAATCGCATTGGATGCATTGCTGGTCAGGTTTAGGGATACCGAGGTGACCAGGCAGGTTAAGGTTCCGGATACCGAACCGATTGCAGTAGGCGGAGTGATGTCTAAATCAACTAAAGCAACCGCTGTTTTAGTACAACCATTTTCCGGATTGGTTACGGTTAGCGTATAAATACCCGGGAATAATACGTTGGGATTTTGTTGATATTGGTTGTTAGGCTCTATTCCAGGCCCCGACCATTGGTAGCTTACACCAGGTGTGGTGGAGTTGCCTAATAGGGTAATCGTTGGCGTACCACAGGTGATGACTCCTCCGGTAGCGGAGGCATTGGGTGGATTGATCTCGCAGTTCGGAGTTGCGGAGGCAGAGGCGGTACATCCGTTGATCGTGTTAGTTACGGTGAGCACGTAGGTTCCGCACTGGTTCACGGTTGGTGAAAGCGTATTATTGCCGGAAACAATGTTGCCGTTGGTGGTAGTCCACAGATAAGTGAAATTATTACCTGTTGAGGATCCCTGGCCGGATAGTTGTACCTGAGGCGAAAAGCAGTTTATTTCTGAAGGGGCGCTTGCAACAGCCTGAGGTGGCGTTGTATTTCCCGGGATGTTAACGGT